>JBCDCF010000448.1:0-3857 GCA_039182345.1 Pseudomonadota bacterium | reverse complement strand
TGCCGCCCGACACTGCCGAACTGTGCATGCTGGCGGCCCAAGCGGCCCGCCACTCCGCCGAAGGAGTTGCCCACCATGTGCGCGCCGCCTACCGCGCAGGCATTGCTGAGGACAAGATGGTGGAGGCGCTCAGCTACGTGATCTGGCCCTGCGGCGTGAACGCGTTTCTGGACGCCTGCACCGCCTGGCACGATGTGATGACGGCCAATGAGGTCACCCCCTCGGCGCGCTTCCGTGTGTGGGCCGACATGCCCCGCGAAGGCGCCTACGATGTGTCCTCCGGCACCGACGTCGGCGGATTTTCCGCATCGGCGGGCACTTCGCCCAGCGAACGGGAGGATGGGACATGAGCCTGCAAGAGCGCCTTGCCGGTCGTACCGCCGTCGTCACGGGCGCGGCGGGGGACATTGGCCGCGCCATCGCCACGCGCTTTGAGGCGGAAGGGGCGCGTGTCGCCTCCCTGGATCTTGCCTTTGACGGTCCGAGCGCGGGTCACCCGTTCGTGTGCGACATCACCGACGAGGAGGCTGTGGCGCGCACGGTGGGGGAGGTCGTTGCACGGCTCGGGCCCCCCACCATCCTCGTCAACAACGCGGCGGCGCCGACGCCTGTGGGGACGGTGTGCGACATCTCCCGTCAGGCGTGGGACCTCTCCCTTGCCGTCAATCTGACGGGAGCCTTCCTAATGTGCCGCTCTGCCATCCCTGTCATGGCGGGCGCTGGCGGCGGCGTCATCATCAACGTGGCATCTCAGTTGGGGCATGTGTCCACCCCAGGGCGGGCGGCCTACTGCGCCACCAAAGCCGCGCTGCACTCACTAACCCGCACCCTTGCCCTCGACCACGCGGGCGACAATATCCGCGCCGTCAGCCTCTCCCCCGGTGCGGTGCGCACAGGCCGTCTGGTACGCCAGGCCGGCACCGAAGCGGCGGTGCTTGAGGCCTTCGTGCCCAACCATCCCATCGGCAGAATTGGCGAACCTGAGGAGATTGCGGCCGCTGCCGCGTTCCTCGCCAGCGAAGAGGCAGGCTTCATGACGGGCACCGACATGCTGGTGGATGGGGGCTACACCGCGCGGTAGCGAAGAAGACCTACGCCAGCCATGAAGACGTGCCGCAGGGCCACGACGGACAGACGGGCCTTGCCTTAGCGCGCAATGCCAAGGGCATCCGTGCCGCTCGCGATGCTCCAGCGCGCGTAGTCATCTACCGCCTCCTCGGGCGTCATGAAGGTGAGGCCGAGGTCGTTGCGGATGCGAGTGCTGTCGATGGGGCTGCGCACCCGCGTCACATCATCGTGGAAGGCAATGGTGGCCTCCTCCACGCCACCCTCTTTGGCAACGGGGCGGCCGAGCCTTCGGGACAGGGCATCGGCCAAAAGGGTGGGGTGCCAGGTTTTCCCGGCGGAGATGTTGTAGAGCCGTGAGGGGAGCGAGGGTGCGCGCGCAAGGGCAAGGAGCGCGGCGGCCACATCGCGGCTAGAGGTCCAGTCGCGCACGCCGCCTGAGGGCATGACCGCCACCTCGCCCCGCAACGCAGCACCTGCCAGCTGGAAGGGCGGGCTCAACATCTCGCGCACGCCAGTATTGTGTTCCCAGGCACCGAACACGGCCGTGATACGGCCGATGGCAACATCCATCACCCCGCGGACCTGCGCATCCACAAGAAGCCTTTCAGAGGCCAGTTTGGTGAAGCCGTAAACGCCTGCGGGGCGTGTGGCCGTGTCTTCGCCCACAGGCGATCCATCAAACGGGGCAGGCCCGTAGACGGCGCTTGAGCTTGGATAGACGAACCGGCCAACGCCCGCGGCCGCCGCCGCATCCAGAACGTTGCGGGTGCCAAGGAGGTTGACGTCGATGGCACGCTCGGCCGGCACGAAGTCCGACGTCGGGCTCAGCGTGATCGCCGCGCCGTGGATGACCGTGGCAATGGCACGCCCCTTGAAGGCATCAGCAACGTCAGCCAGCGCGCGCACGTCCGCCGTCACCATGTCGAGCGTGCCGGGAAGATCTTCGAAAACCTTAAGCGCGGGGCCGAAAAGCGGCCTGTCGGAAAGGGTGACGACGTGTTCGCCCTCGCCCAAAAGCTGCTCCACAATGTTGAGGCCGACGAAGCCGCCGGCGCCCGTGACGAGCACGCTCACGCCAGCGCCTCGACCATCGCGTCCACACCTTGCCTCTTGTCCATTGCGGTTCAGCCTCCACCCTTGATCCTCTTGGATCGATAGATTCGTTGACGCAGCCTGTCACTTGTTTAATACAGATTGCTGGATCAAAGTTAGAAAGGGCGTGCGCGTGAGTGACCGGAAATCGCGCAATCGCTGGACCGCCACCCTTATCGCACGAGGTGCCGCGACATGGCGTTGACCCTGAAGGCTCGCATTGCTGAGCCCCGCCCTCTCGTGGCCCCGGGGGTCGCCGACGCGCTGACCGCCTCCATCGCCGCCGCAACGGGGTTTGAGGCTGTCTACTTGTCGGGCGCGAACATTGCCTACACCCGCCTCGGCAGGCCCGACATCGGCCTTGTGTCCATGGCGGAGGTGTCAGAGGTCATCGCGCAGATCCGCGACCGTGTGCCCACACCGATGATTGTGGATGCCGACACAGGCTTCGGCAATGCCTTGAACACCCAGCGCACCGTGCGCCATTTCGAGCGGGCCGGCGCCAACGGCATTCAGATCGAAGACCAGACCTTTCCAAAACGCTGCGGCCACCTGAAGGACAAGAGCGTCATCCCCACAGCGGAGATGGTCGGCAAGATCAAAGCCGCCACCGACGCGCGGGCGAGCGAGGAGACCCTCATCATCGCCCGCACCGATGCTGTGGCTGTGGAGGGGATGACGGCCGCCATGGAGCGGGCCGAAGCGTATGCAGAGGCTGGCGCCGACGTCTTGTTTGTGGAGGCCCCGCGGGCCCTCGATGATCTGTCGGCCATCGTCAAGCGCATCGGCCATTTGCGCCCACTCCTTGCCAACATGGTGGAAGGGGGGATGACGCCTGACGAGACGGCCGAGAACCTTGGCAAGACAGGCTTTCGCATCGTCATCTTCCCCGGCGGCATCGTGCGCGCCATGGCCCGCACAGCGCGGGACTATTACGCCTCCCTCCACAAGAACGGCACCAACGCCCCCTTCCGCGATAGGATGTTCGACTTTGACGGTCTGAACGGGCTCATCGGCACGCCTGAGATGATGGCGCTCGGCGACCGCTACGAGTCAGAGGCCAACCGCGAAGAGGATGCGGCGTGAGCGAGAGCGCCCTCGACCCTGTCACCCTTGCGGTCTTGAAGGGGCGCTTGGAGCAGATTGTCGATGAGATGGACGCAACGCTCTACCGCACAGCGTTCAACCCCATCATCGCCGAAGCGCGCGATGCCTGCCACGGCGTCTACCACCCCGAAACGGGCGACACGCTGGTCCAGGGCTCCGGCGGCCTTCCCATCTTCGTCGGCGCCATGGCCTTTGCGGTCCGCGCGGTCATCGCCAAGGTGGCGGAGGAGGGGGGGCTGAAGCCTGGCGACACCTTCATCTTCAACGACCCTTACGACGCCGGCACCCACCTCAACGACTTTCGCCTGGTGCGTCCGGTCTTCAGGGGTGGCAAGCTGTTCTGCTGGATTGCCTCTGTCGGTCACTGGCTGGACGTGGGCGGCAATGTCCCCGGTGGCTACAACCCGAAGGCGACGGAGAGCTTCCAGGAAGGCTTCCGGATTCCCCCTGTCAAGCTGATCTCGGAAGGGAAGACCAACGCGGATATCATCGCCATCATCCAGGCGAATTCGCGTTTGCCCATGTCCAACTATGGCGACCTCAACGCGCAGCTGAACGCCCTCGACCTTGGCGGCAAGCGCTTGGTGGAC
>JBCDCF010000447.1:0-3857 GCA_039182345.1 Pseudomonadota bacterium | reverse complement strand
CGCCGTGGCTCAAAATGTAGGTGAGCGCGCGCACGAACATCCCCATCTGGCCATGGAAGGCGCACAACCTGCCGAAGGGGTGCTCGTCCGGCCCGGCATCACAAACGTTCTCCACCAACGTGCCGTTGGCGCGCAGGAACGGGACTGGCGCGAAGGGGGCCAGGCGCTCCGAAAGGACCACAGGCCCCGCCCCAGGCCCGCCGCCACCATGGGGGGTGGAGAAGGTCTTGTGGAGGTTGATGTGCATGGCATCAACGCCAAGGTCCCCAGGGCGCACCTTGCCGACGATGGCGTTGAAGTTCGCCCCATCGCCATAAAAGTATGCGCCAGCCTCGTGGACGGCGTCGGCAATGGCTGCCACCTCGGGCTCGAACAGCCCGCAGGTGTTGGGGTTGGTGAGCATGATGGCGGCCACATCGTCCGACAGCTTCTCGCGCACAGCGTCCACCGAGACGGTCCCGTCCTCACGGGCCTTGATGGCCTCCACACGATAGCCGAGGGCGGCCGCCGTTGCAGGATTGGTGCCGTGGGCCGATTCAGGCACCAGCACCACCGTGCGCGCTTCACCCTTGGCGGCAATGGCGGCGCGGATCGCCATCATCCCCGCAAGTTCCCCCTGCGCCCCCGCCTTGGGGGAGAGGGCGACGGCCGCCATCCCCGTCAATGTACACAGCCAGTGGGAGAGGTCGGCCATCACCTTGCGCGCGCCCTCCACGGTGGAGAGGGGCTGCAGGGGGTGGATGTCGGCAAAGCCTGGGAACCGCGCCACCTTCTCGTTGAGGCGCGGGTTGTGCTTCATGGTGCACGAGCCGAGGGGGTAGAGCCCAAGGTCGATGGCATAGTTCTGCCGCGACAGGCGCACATAGTGGCGCATGGTCTGAGGCTCTGTGAGGCCCGGCAGATCGATGGGCGTCACCCGCGCCTGACCGCCAAGGCGAGGGGTGAAAGGGGGCGGCGTTTCCACATCGACGCCAGTGTCCTCATTGCGTCCCACCTCGAAGATCAGCGGCTCTTCGATGGCAAGGGCCTTGTTGCCTGTGAAGGTCATAGGACGTCTCCAAGGGCTTTGGCGTAGGTGGCGATATCCTCGTCGGTGGTGAGCTCCGTCGCCGCCGTCACGATAAGGTCAGGCGGTGCGCCGGGGTCGAGCCGAACCGCGGGGACGCCTGCCATCACGCCGCGTTCGGCAAGGGCTTCGACGACGTGGCGCGCATCGCCTGTGATGCGAATGGTGAACTCGTTGAAAAAGGTGTCGTTGAGGACGCTGACGCCGGGGACGGCGGCCAGCGCATCGGCAAGGGCAACGGCGCGGGCGTGGTTCAGCGTTGCAAGGCGCGACAGACCTGTGCCGCCAAGCAGCGTCATGTGGATGGTGAAGGCGAGCGCGCAAAGGCCGGAATTGGTGCAGATGTTGGAGGTGGCCTTGTCGCGCCTGATGTGCTGCTCGCGGGTGCTGAGCGTCAGGACGAAGCCGCGGCGGCCGTCGGCATCCACCGTCTCCCCCGCCAAGCGCCCAGGCATTTGCCGCAGGTATTTCTTGCGGGTGGCAAAGAGGCCCACATAAGGCCCGCCGAAATTGAGGGCATTGCCGATGGACTGGCCCTCCCCCACCACAATGTCGGCCCCGTAAGCGCCAGGCGGTTCGATGGCCCCCAATGCGACGGCCTCCGTGAAGACCGAGACCACCAGCGCCCCCGCTTTGTGCGCCGCCTCGACGATGGGCTGAAGGTCCACCAGGTGGCCGTAAAAGCTGGGTGATTGGACGACGACGCAGGCAACGTCCTCGCCAATCTCAGGCACCCTCTCGCGGCCTTCGGGGTCGGCAGGAAGGGCGGTGATCTCCATCCCCGTTGCGATGGTGGCAATCACGTCGCGATAGTGGGGGTGAAGGCCGCCAGCCAGGATGGCGCGCCTGCGCCTGGTGATACGCCCTGCCATGGTGACGGCTTCGGCGGCGGCCGTGGAGCCGTCGTACATGGAGGCGTTCGCCACCTCCATCCCCGTCAGCCGGGCCACCTGCGTCTGAAATTCGAACAGGACCTGAAGCGTCCCCTGGCTGATCTCGGCCTGGTAGGGGGTGTAGGAGGTGAGAAACTCCGAGCGCTGAATCAGATGGTCGACGCTGGCCGGCACATGGTGGCGATAGGCGCCAGCGCCCACGAAGAATGCCGTCGACCCCGCCGGCGTGCTTGCGCCCGCAAGTCGGGCCATCGCCCGCTCCACCGCCATTTCCGACAGGCCGTCGGGAAGGTCGTCCACACCGTCAAGGAGGTGGGCGTTCGGCACATCGCTGAAGAGGTCGTTGACCGCCCCCACCCCAACAGCGCGCAGCATGAGGGCGCGGTCGTCCTCCTTCAAAGGATGGTAGCGCATCAACTCTCTCCCGATGACGGCGCCAACAGGGACGCGCGGCTTGGCACTGAAGGCTGGTCGTCAGACAACGATGGGCTCCAGTGCGTCGTAATGGATGCCCGCGTCGGTCCCGAAGGCGATCTGAGGCAGGCTTGTTGGCTTGAAGCGAATGGCAGCCATCTCGGCGCGCGAGAAGAACTGCCGCTGGGTGACGATGGCGTCAGGGTCCATCCAGGCCCCATCGAGCCGGCCGCCCTCGATCCGCGCGCGAAAGAACAGATCCACCTGATGAAAGTCCGACGCGGGGTCGTGAAACTCCGACAACAGGACGAGACCGCCGACGCTGATGGTCAGCCCCGTCTCCTCATAGACCTCGCGCTTGAGGTTGGAGGGAATGTCCGCACCGGCCTCGACGCCGCCGCCAGGGGCGCACCAAAGGTCGCTCTTGCCGTCGGCATAGGCGTTGACGAGGAGGAGGCGGCCCTCCTCCACAATCAGCGCACGGGCGGCAAGGCGCGGGTACATGGGCCTGCTCAGCCGACGGTTTTCAGGAAGTCTTGGTAAGCCTCGGCGTCCATCAGGTCGCCATCGGCAAGGTCGGCTGCGAGCTTGATCTTGGCGAACCAGCCGCCGGCCTCAGCCTCTTCGTTGACGAGCTGAGGGTTTTCGTCGATGGCGTCGTTCACCTCCACCACCTCGCCGTCGAGGGGGGCGTAAACGTCTGACGCGGCCTTCACGCTCTCCACAACGGCGAAGGCATCGCCCTTCTTCAGGCTTCGGCCCACCTCAGGCAGCTCCACGAAGGTGATGTCGCCAAGCTGCTCCTGGGCGTGGTCGGTGATGCCCACCGTTGCCACGCCATCGTGAATGTCCACCCACTCGTGGTCTTTGGTGAAGTGTTTCATGAGAGGCCTTTTCGCTTTGTTTTTTGCGGCACGAAGGGGAGCGCTGTGACGACGGCGGGGAGCCTTCTGCCGCGCACCAGCGCATCAAGTGCCGTGCCAGGTGTGGCTTTGCCGGGCGCCACGTACCCCATGGCAATGGGCGCTCCGACGGTGGGCCCGAACCCGCCTGAGGTGACGATGCCCACCTCTGCCTCGCCATCCATCAGCGTCGCCCCTGCGCGAGCCGGCACACGGCCTTCCACGGACAAACCGATGCGTTTGCGGGGCGGCCCGTCCGCAAGCTCCTTCAAGATGCGCTCTGCCCCCAGAAAGCCGCCGTCTACCCGTCGCCGCTTGGCAACCACCCACTGAAGGTCGGCTTCGATGGGCAGAGCGCATCTTGAAGGAGCTTGCCGACGGGCCATCCCGCAAACGCATCGGTTTGTCCGTGGACGGTCGTGTGCCGGCTCGCGCAGGGGCGACGCTGATGGATGGCGAGGCGGAGTTGGGCATCGTCACCTCAGGCGGCTTCGGGCCCACCGTCGGCGCGCCCATCGCCATGGGGTACGTGGCGCCCGGCAAAGCCGCACCTGGCACGGCACTTGATGCGCTGGTGCGCGG
>JBCDCF010000446.1:0-3877 GCA_039182345.1 Pseudomonadota bacterium | reverse complement strand
TGTCCTTCAGGATTGTTTGGGGGGCTTGGACGGCAACGGCACAGGGCCGACACCCTCACCCTCCCCCGTCCGTCGCCTCTTTGAAAATGGCCGGGCCGGTTTCCACGTTGATGCCGCCCGATACGGGCAAGATGGCCCCCGTAACATAAGATCCGCCGCGCCCGCACAGATATAAGAGCGCGCCTGCAATGTCCTCAGGTCGCCCCACTCTGCCGAGGGGAACCTGTGCCCCCACGCGGTCTCTCACCGCTTCGTCGGCCGTGGCAAAGGCCGTCATCTTGCTGACGAAGGGCCCAGGGGCCAGCGCATTGACGGTGATGCGTCTGGCCGCAAGCTCCTTGGCAAGGATCTGCGTCAGATGATGGACCGCCGCCTTGGACGCGGCATAGCTGTAGGCGCCGTCCCCCATCGCCACCTCGCCCATGACCGAACCCACATTGACGACCCGGGCGGGGTCGTCATCGCTGGCTGCTGCCTCCAACAACGGGAGAAGGGTCTGTGTGAGTGTGAAAAGGCCTGCAACGTTCACCGCCATCACACGCTCCCACTGGGCGTGGGGGAAGGTGTCGAGGGGACTGCCCCAGCTGATCCCTGCATTGTTCATGAGGATCGCAAGGGTTTTGGTGCGCGAGGTCACCGCTTCGGCAAGCGCGACTACGCCCTCTTTGGTGCCAACGTCGCCCGCAAACCCTTCCGCCGTGCCCTTGGCGCCAAGGGCATTGAGTGCGTCGGCCGCCTCAGCGCACGCATCGGCCTTGCGGCTTGCCACAAGAACGCGCGCGCCGGCCCGCACCAGCGCTTCGGCAGCCATCCGGCCGATGCCGGTGGCACCGCCCGTGACAAGGGCGGTCTTGCCGGAAAGTTCGAACAACGCATCAGGGGTCATGGACGGCAGGGCAAAGTGGCAGCGCTCAGGCGTGGCAATGGGTGGTGCAGCAGGCGGTGCGCTGGCTTAAGGGCAGGGCAGCGAACCTCCGGCGTTTTGCCATGCAGAATAAAATTCCGCGTGCCGGCGCACAACCCGTCAGGCGTGGTGGATCTTGGCAAAACACAACAGCGGCACGCCGGCTTCCGCGCGGCAGGCAACAGCAGCCTGATTGTCGGCAAACCGCGCGGTGGCGCCGGCAACGTCGCTGGCAGGCCGCCACTCCCCACCATCGGGCCGAGGGTAAGGGTGGGCAACGGGGCGGTGGTGCACATAGCGCCAGCCGTAGGGTTTGCGCACGCGCGTCACAATCCTGAAGCCGCATTTAAGAAGGTTGCGCATGGAGGGAAGGTTGCCAGGTGAGGCCTTGGCGATCACGTGTTGCGCGCCAAGGTCCCCTGCCCGCTCCACCCGCGCCTCGATGATCACCCTTTGCAGGCCGTGCTTCCAAAACTCGGGATGGACGGCAGAGCCATCCAAGACCTTCAGGCCGGCGCTTGCGGGCACGTGCTCGTCAAGGCCCGACCGGTCGTGCTCGCTGTCAAGCTCAGGGCGCAGGACCCCGTAGGCCACCAGCGCATCCCCCACCTGAAGGCCGATGATCTCGCCGCCGACGGCAAAGATCTCCTCAAAGAAGGACGGCTCGTCAGCGCGCACGGCCGCAGGGTTCGGCACAGCGTCGAGGGAGGTGCGGTAAAGGGTGTAGATCCGCGGCACGTCGCCAGGCGCCAAAGGCACCGACTGAACGTCGAGGACGGGAAAGGGATCGGTGCGCGCAAGGCTCATCATTCGGTGATGATGTTGGCGTAGTTGAGCATGGCGAGAGGCGGATAAAGTTTCAGTTCGCGCGCCACCTTCATGTTGATGATGAGGGCAAAGCGCTTCAGCGTTTCAATGGCGATGGTGTCTGGCGATGTCTTGCCGATGAGAATCTGCTCGGCCTTGAAGGCGGTCAGCTGGCCGAGGGAATAGTAGCGGCTCACAAGGCTGATCAGCGCATCGTTCTGCAACAGCTCCACCGCCGAAAAGCCCGGCAGGCCGAGGGAGGTGGCCACAGGCGCCACCTTGTCGATGTTGCTGGAGAGGAAAGTGTCGGGCAGGTAGTAGAGCCACTGCGCCCCTTCCTCCTTCAGGTTCGCCACAAGGTCGGCGGCGGTGGAGGCATCGGGCCGGCCGTCCGCATCCAGCGGGAAGGTCTGTTCCAATAGTGTGAATGAAAAGGAGTCCTGCAACGCCCGCAGCGCGCCGACGATGGCAACGGAGTTTTGCTCTGTCGGTGTGTAGAGGACGCCCAGCTTGTCGAACGGGCGGTAGGCCTCCATGGCGCGCAATTGCGGCTCCGGCGGCACCACGTGGGAGGTGCCTGTGATGTTGCGGCCTGAAGAATCCCTTGTGGGCACGACGCCCGACCGCTGGGGCGCCGACACCATGGTGAACACGCCCGGAATGTCGGTGATGTGCACATCCGGATCGGCGGTCTCGGCCTTGCCGAAGGTCGCGATGGTGACAGGCGTGCCCCAGGTGTAGACAAGGTCAGGCTTTGCCTCGCGCACCTCCTTCAGGATGTCGGACACGCGGGAGGGGTCGAGCTCGGCGCTGCGGTGGATGATCTCCACAGGGATGCCACGCTGCTCAAGATAGTCGCGAAAGCCGCGCTCCACGTCCGTCTCACCGCGATAGGTGATCTGGAAGATCTTGTAGGGTCGGTCCGACTGCGCCCGCACCGGGCCCGTCAAGGCGCTGGCGGCAAAGCCAAGGGTCAGTCCAACCGCACCGCGACGGGTGATCATCGCGCCCTCATTGCGTTGTGGCGGCAGGCACCGCCTTGCCAGTGGATCCGATGGCCGAAAGGCCGAACACAAGGGCGCCCAGCACCACAAGGCCGCCCATTGCCAACACCGCTGTGGGTCCGTCCGTCGCCCCCCAGATGGCGGCAACGACCGCAGGCCCCAAAGCGGTCCCAGTGCGCTCGATCAAACGGAAGACACCGTATAGCCCACCTTCTGACAAATGCGGAAGGTGCCGCCGGCCAAGTTCGCCCACAAGGGCCGACTGGGGGGTGGTGGAGATCCCCTGGGCAATGCCGATCTGCAGCACCATCAAGGCCGCGCCCCAGGGTGCGGGCCAGATGAAAAGGTGCAGGACTGCCGCGCCACTCAACACACCGCCAAGCACCACATAGACGGTGCGGCGCGATCGCTCGTCGCTGAGGCGGGAAATGGCCGGCACGATGATGAGCATGGCCAGCCCATAAAGCATCAACACACGCCCGATGGCCGCCGGCTCGAACGCCTCTGCCGTCATCGCCAGCGGCAGGTAGTAAAAGCACACCCCGATGAGGATCATCTTGGAAGGAAGCGCGCAGCCCACAAGAAGGAGCATCAAAAGAGGTTGGCGCAGGACGGTCACAATATCGCTGAAGCGGACTGCGCGGGCCTTGCTTTGGCCTGTGGGCGTGTCGTGCCTAAGGGCGACGAAGGCACAGACATAGGCAATCAACGCCATGACCGCCGACAGCACGAAGGCGGCATTCACCCCCAAACGGTCCGCCACAATGCCGCCGATGGGCGGGCCGCACAGCATCGCCGCCATGATGGCCGAGACGAAAAGGCCAATGCCCCGTGCCCTATTTCGCGCCCCCGTCCTGTCGACAATGTAGCCTTGTGCGGAGACGAACACCGTCCCGAACCCGATGGCGGTGATGGAGCGAAACACAATCAACTCCACCATGGAGCTTGAAAGCGCCGTTCCCATGAAACCGACCATCGCCACCAGCGCGCCGACCCGCAACGATCGCGCGCGCCCGAACCGCTCCGTCCATGTGTTGAGGACGGGCTGGGAGAAGGCGACAATGGCCATGAACAGGATGATCGGAAAGGCGATCACCATTTCCTTGGAGAGCCCTGCCACAGGCTCGGCCAGCCCTTCGATGAAGGTGGGCAGGAAGGGCCG
>JBCDCF010000445.1:0-3896 GCA_039182345.1 Pseudomonadota bacterium | reverse complement strand
CCGAGTTCATGGACCGCTGCGGCGATGCGTGCCGGCCCTATCTCGGGCGCCTCATTCCTTTGCGCAACACGGTGCGCCAGTACGCGACCCGCTGCAGAGCTGCCTCGAGCGTTGCCCGCAACAGGATGCGAGGCGGGCGGTTCGCGCCGCTCAAGACGTTTTCGGACCTTTGCGCCAAGGCAGTCGACGTGTCGCGCTGTGTCGCCTCGCGCGATGCCACCTCACAAGGGTGCTTGTGTGTCGTCGACCCCCGTGGGGAAGGCTGCGGGATCGACCCTGACGCTGTTTGTGCGGCAGGCTTGGCGGATGCTGCCGCTGCGGCGCGCCAGTCCAGCAGCTTGGCGCCCCTTGAGACGTATGCCACCGCCGCTGCCGACTGCCTCGCCAACCCCACCCACAACGATGCGCTCTCCGCCGCACGGGTGGCGGTATGCCAAAGCGCTGATGTGGACCGCGACAGGGGCCCCATCCCCCCGGGCCTTGCCGGTTGCCGCTGGGCCGAGGTGCTGCGGGAGAAGCTGGCCCGCCAGTCCGCCTGCGCGGATGCCTTTGACCGTGTGCTGCGCGCCCGCAACGACCACGCCGCCCTTGCCGATTTTCTGAGCGCCAACGCTGCCTGCCGCGAGGTGGACGCGGCCATGGACCTCATGCGCGGCCGTGTGGACGCAGCCGTTGAAAACGCTGCCCTTGCGGTGGATGCCCCTGCACGGCGCGAGGCTGCACGGGCGCTTGGCGATATGAGCGCAGCGTTCGCCCCCTACCTCACACCGTCCGACCTTGACAGGCTTGAGGCGGCGGCGCGCACCGTGGCCCGTGCGCCGTGCTTTGAAGCCTTTGAAGACGCCCGTTTGGGCGGCGAGCCCGCCCTTGCCGCCTTCGTGCGCGAGCGGACCGACTGCGGACCTTCGGTGGACAACGCACGCGCCTTGATGGTGGAGTTGCGCTGCGAGGCTGACTATGGCGCCGTCGACACCAACGATGCCCGCGATCTGTTTCGGTTTGCCCTGTCGCGGAGCGAGTGCCGTGTGGAGGCAGGCCGCGCCCAGCGCCAGGTGGACCGATTGGGGCTTGATTGCCTGAGCGCTGCTGAACGAAGCGGCGGGAGCGATCGCGAAAGTCTTGCCAAGATCATCGCGGCTGTGGAGACCTGCCAGATTGGCTTCTCGGCCATTTCCGAGCGTTTTTCCGCCCATGCCAGCGCGCGCCTGAAAGCCCTGCGCGCCATGGAGCAGACCTTGGCCACACCCCCCCTCGCACCGCCTTCACAAAGCGGCTGGCGCGGGCCGTCGGGGGCTGCCCAAAGCACGCCTCCCGAGGTCACGCCGCCGGCCACAGCGTCCACCTATGTGGCGCTCTTCAACACGGTGGACTTTTTTGGCAGCGATATCGTGCGCGGTGGCTTCAAGGTGCGCAACGAGACCGAGTGCGCGCAGCGCTGCTTCGACAATGGGCGGTGCCGCTACTTCACCTACAACACGCGCGCCCGCCACTGCTTCATCAAGAGCGGGTACGGCCACATCACCAGCCACCCCGACGCGCTTTCGGGCATGTTCTACAACTCCGTCGATGGCCGCGGGGCGCCATCGCTGACGGTGGGAGGGCGCAACCAGATCCTCTACAATCAGGATTTTCGCGGCAACGACATCATGAGTGCCACTTTGAACGGTGTGTCGCTGGATGCCTGCCAGGCCGCCTGTGACAGGAACACGCAGTGCGCCGCGTTCAGCTACATCGAGCGGGCGCGCCAGTGCTGGCAAAAGTACGCTGCCGGCCGGCCGCGGCGCAAAAGCGGCGTCCACTCGGGCCGCTCGCGCCAGGGGTCGGGGCGTACGCTCTCCCCCTCCCGCGTGATGGCGGTGGACTGAGCCTCTCCGCCGGATGTCTTTCAAACGACCCATGGTTTGCCGGTGCAAGGGCAAGGGTGCTAACGGCTGTGGCGGCGCGTGCCGCGGGCGCGAAGGGCGCCACGGAGGCGCCATGTTGCACCGTTTGGTTTTGGGGGGAGGGGTGGCTGCCGTCGCGATTGCGGCGCTGATGGCCCTTGCCGCGCCTGCACTCGCCTCTCCGGCAGAAGCGCCAGCGTTCAAGGACATCACCTGCGAGACCTTGGAAGGCTACGACTTTGAGCGTGCGCGGGACGATGCGATTGTCGCCCTCATCGACAGGGCGCAGTTGCGCGACCCATCCGCCCCAACACCGTCGTCAGAGGCCTCCCCCTGCCCGGTAACCCCCGCGAAGGGGGATGACCTGGCCGACGCAAATCTTGCCCGACAGGTCAATCTCGTGACGGGCATTCCCGTTCCGGGGCGCAAGCCGCCAACGCCGCCAGGCTACGTGCGCCCGAAAGATCCCGAGCCCAGCCCAGGCTTTCCGAGCCTTGATGTGATGGTGGGCCAGATGTTGATGGTGGGCTTCAGCGGCAACGATGTGGGTCAGGCGGGCCCCAAGCGCATTGCAAGGCACCTTGCCGACGGCACCCTCGGCGGCGTTCTGTTCTTCAAGCACAACGTGAAGAGCGAGGCCGCGGTCAAGCGCCTCACCACCTTGTTCCGGGAGGCGGCGGAGGGCCACCCTGTGCCCCTCATTGCGGTGGATCAGGAGGGCGGGCGCGTGCAGCGAGTGACGCGGCGCGTGGGGTTCACCAACACGCCCTCGGCCCGCAGGCTCGCCCAGTCGGGCGATGCGCCAAGCGCCAAGCGGATTTACCGACGGCTCGCCAGCGACCTCTCCCGCTGGGGGTTCAATGTGAACCTTGCGCCTGTGGTGGACCTTGGGATGCGGCGGGACAACCCTGTGATCACCCGCATGGAGCGCGCGTATTCTGGTGATCCTGCCACCGTCGGCGCCTTCGCAGGCGCGTTTGTGGATGCCCACCGCGATGCCGGCGTGCTGACGGCGCTCAAGCATTTTCCCGGCCACGGCTCCAGCGCAGGGGACACACACCACGGCTTCGTGGACGTCTCCTCCACATGGACGCGCAACGAGTTGATCCCGTTTCGCTCGCTGATCGATGGCGATCAGGTGGACATGGTAATGGTCGCCCACGTGCATCTTGGCGGGGTGGCGGGGATCCGCCAGACGCGCGACCCTGCCACATTGTCCTCCGACATCATCGAAGGCCTTTTGCGCACTGAGCTTGGCTATGATGGCGTCGTCATTTCCGACGACATGGAAATGGGCGCGATCACCAAGCTCGGCTCGCCTGTGGAGGTGGCCTCTCGCGCCATCCTTGCCGGCAACGACATCCTTGTGTTTGCCGGTGGCGCGGCGCCTGGGCGCGATCTCGTCGCCGTCCTCCAGTCGCGCATCCGCCAGGCCGCCCGTGATCCTGCTGTGATGCGCCGGATCGAGCAGTCCTACATCCGCATCGTGCGCATGAAGGCCCCCCTCGGCGGCGACGGTGTCCCAACCCTCCGCCGCCGTTTGCCTGTTGCGCCCGAGGCGGCCGACGCCCCCACCCCGACGGATGATTTCCGCAAGACCGGCACCACCGTCCCCAACCTTGCCGCCTCGCCCGACGGGTCGTAGCCAACACACCAGGTCGGTCGACGATTGGGGCATGGCGGGGTGTGGTGTGGGTCGAACGGTGGGGTGTCCGGCGCGGCATCGAGCGGTCACGCGTTGCCATTGCGGGTGTTCCGCGCTCTAGGCCAACAGCAGTTCGGATCGCTCTTGCGTGGCAGCGCGCCACTCCAAGCCGGCAATGGACACGTGGGCGGACAGGACGTTGGACCGCCGACACAAGAGTGACGGTAGCTCTGTCGGTGTTCAGGGGCTGAGGTGAGCGGCAGGCTCCTGTGCGGGAGTGGTCATGGCTCTATGGGGCGAGGGAAGGTCGAGGTCTCGCGTCAACAGATTTTGGAGGGCGGAAAGGGCGATGGCGCCATAGGCGGCGT
>JBCDCF010000444.1:0-3901 GCA_039182345.1 Pseudomonadota bacterium | reverse complement strand
GCTCGCGAAAGGCGCATCCTGGCGGCAGGTTGCGCACGTCAGGCACCGTGCCGGGGATCTGCTCAAGCCGCGGCTGGTTGGAGTTAAGGCTCGGGATCGAACCGATCAGCCCTTCCGTGTAAGGGTGAGCCGGCGTTTTCAGGACGGCGTCCTTGGGCCCCTCCTCCACAACGCGCCCGCAATAAAGCACGACGATGGAGTCCACCACCCGCGAGACCACCGCTAGGTCATGGGTAATGAGGATCATCGCAAGCCCGCGCTCGCGCACACGGGTCTTCATCAGCCGCAGGATTTGCGCCTGGATGGTCACGTCCAACGCCGTTGTCGGCTCATCGGCAATGACGAGCCGCGGCTCAGCCAGAAGCGCAATGGCAATCACCACCCTTTGGCGCATGCCGCCTGAGAACTGGTGCGGGTACTGTTTCAGCCGGCTTTCGGGCTCAGGAATACCAACGTCGCGCAGCATGTCGATGGCGCGGGCGCGGCGGGCCTTTGCATCCATGTCGGTGTGAAGGCGCAGCATCTCGTCCATCTGCCGGCCGATGGTCTGGACAGGGTTCAGCGAGGTCATCGGGTCCTGGAAGATCATCGCGATCTCCCCGCCGCGCACCTTGCGTGCCTCCTCTTCGGGAAGGCCGCGCAGCTCGCGCCCGTCGAACAGGACCGAGCCGCCCTCCACCTTCCCCGGCGGGTCGATGAGGCCGAGGATGGAAAACCCCACCACCGACTTGCCGCCGCCGCTTTCCCCCACAATGCCGAGGATCTCGCCGCGCCCCACATCGAAGCTGACACCGCCGACGGCATTCACCGTGCCCGCGAAGGTGTGAAACTGGGTGACGAGGTCGCGCACCTTGAGGAGGGGCTGGCCGGCCGTCATTTCAGCCTCGGGTTCAGTTCATCGCGCAGGAAGTCGCCGAAAAGGTTGATGCCGAACACCAACAGCATGATGGCAAGGCCAGGAAACACCGAGGTCCACCACAGCCCGCTGAACATCACATCGAACCCGTTCTTGACGAGAAGCCCCAGCGACGGCTCGGTGATGGGAACGCCCACCCCCAAGAAGCTGAGCGAGGCTTCGATCAGAACGAACGTTCCCACCTGAATGGTGGAGATGACGATGAGCGGCGTCAAAACGTTGGGCAGAACGTGGCGGACGATGATGCGCCTGTCCCTGAGGCCGGCCACCCGCGCGGCCTGCACATAGTCCTTCTCGATCTCCGCCAGGGCAGAGCCGCGCACGGTGCGTGCATAGACCACCCATCCGACGGCCGTCAGGGCAATCAACACCTTGTCGATCCCCGTTCCGACGGCCGACATCAGGAACAGGGCAATGAGGATGGAGGGGAAGGAGAGCTGAATGTCGGCAATGCGCATGATGATGCTGTCCACCACGCCGCCGTAAAAGCCTGCGATCAGCCCCAGCGTGGTGCCGATGAGGCAGGCAGCAATCATCGCCACAAGGCCGATCATCACCGACACGCGCGCGCCGTAGATGATGCTCGCCAAAATGTCCCGCCCCTGGCCGTCGGTGCCGAGGGGAAAGCGCGCCTCGCCCCCTTCCATCCACATGGGCGGCTTGTAGCTGTCCAGAAGGTTGAGGGAGGCGATGTCGTAAGGGTTCTGCGCCACGACAGCCGGGCCGGCGGTGACGGCGAACGCAAACAACAAGATCAGAAACGTGCCGCAAATGGCCGAAGCGCTGCGCGTCCAGTTGTAGATGAACTCAGAGCGTTTGAGGGTGCGCGCGAAATTCATTTCACGGTGATCCGCGGGTCGAGCAGCGTATAGATGATGTCGACCAGGAAGTTGATGATGACAAAAATGAACGCCACCAGCATCAGGTAAACCACAATCACCGGACGATCGGCACGGTAGATGGAATCGATCAACAACTTGCCCATACCTGGCCAAGAAAAAATCGTCTCCGTGATGGTCGCAAAGGCGATCAGATCGCCGATTTGAAGGCCGAATATGGTCACGACGGGGATCAGCGCGTTCTTCAGCCCGTGCCCATAAAGGACATCCCTGCGCGAGGCGCCCTTGGCCCGTGCGAATTTCATGTAATCCTGTCGCGTCACCTCCATCATTCCCGCCCGGGTGATGCGAAGGAGGATCGCCATCGTCCCGAGCGACAGGGTGAAGGCCGGCAGGATGATGTGGTGCCACCCATCAAGGGTGAGGAGCGACACACGAATGCCAAGGAACTCCACGGTCTCCCCCCGCCCGGAGGACGGAAACAGCTGGAGCTGAACGGCAAAGATGAAGATGAGCACCATCCCCACCCAAAAGCCCGGCAGGGAAATGCCGAGCAGCGAGCCCGCCATGATGGTCCGGCTCGTCCGCCCACCAGGGTTGGCCCCTGCATAAACGCCGAGCGGAATGGCAACGATCAACGCCATCACCATGGCGACGATGACCATTTCGAGGGTTGCAGGCATCCGCTCAAGGATGAGGTCGAGTGCCGGCTGGCGGAACACGTAGGAGCGACCGAAGTCCCCCGACAGCATGTTTTCCAAGAAGATGCCGTACTGGGCGATCAGCGATCGATCGAGGCCCAGAATGCGCCGTGCCTGCTCGATCTCGGCCTCAGTGGCGTCGATGGGCACGACCATGAACACAGGGTCGCCCGTAAAACTCATCATCGCGAACACGACGACGGAGACGACCCAGAGCACCACGACCATCTGGATCAGCCGTTTGACGACGTAGCCGAGCATCAACGCTCCGGTTCAGGAGGGGCGACGGGCAGCGCGCGCGCCGCCCGTCTGTTCAAGGGGTCTTCCGGCCGATCAGTCGACTTTGATGTCGTAGGCCCAGAGGAACTTGTCGACGCGGGGCTCAAGGGTGATCCCATCGCGCACGGCATAAATGTCGAGCTCATAGTGAAGCGGGATCATCGGGATGTCCTGAAGGAGGATTTTGGTCGCCTCCTGCAGGTGGGCGTCACGCTCGTCGATGTCGGCGGTGCTGTCGGCCGCATCCACCGCTGCGTCCAGCGCAGGGTTGGTGTAGCTGCCGCGGTTCACCTGGCCAAAACCTTCCTTCTTGTCGCGGGAATAGAAGAGGGCCGAATACATGGACCCCGCATCCCCCGACGGCACATCCCAGCCGGACATGATGAAACTGGAATTGGGCGTCGGCACGCGGATATAGCCCCAGAAGTTCGACTTCGGCATCACGTTGAGCTTCAGATCAATGTTGATCTTGGCAAGCATCGAGGCGAGTGCCTGGGCAATCTGCCCGTCATTGACGTAGCGGTTGTTGGTGGCGTCCAGCGTCATGGTGAAGCCATCGGCATAGCCGGCCTCTTCCATCAGCGCCTGGGCCTTTTCGATGTCGTGGGCGTACATCTCGCGGAAGTTCATGCCCTCCACGTGACCTGTGTGTGAGGCAGGCACATACTGGTCGGACGGCGTGGCAAGACCGTTCATGACAATCTTGTCGATGGCGTCCACGTCGATGGCCCGTGCGATGGCCTCGCGTACGCGCACGTCCGTCATCGGGTTCTTGCCCTCGATGGTGGGCGACTCTTCACGGAAGTCCATGGCAAGGACGACGTTCAGAAGGCTCGGCCGGCTCAGAACCTTGAAGCCGTCTTCACGTTCCACACGGTCCACATCGCGCACGGCAAGGTCCTGGATGATGTCCACCTCACCGGTCAAAAGCGCGGCTGTGCGTGTGGCGGGGTTGGTGATGGGGCGGAAGACCACCGTCTCCACCGCGCCTTCGCCGGCCCAGTAGTCGTCGAACGCCTCAAGTTCGAGGCGCTCTTCCTTCACCCACTCTTTCAATTTGTAAGGGCCGGTGCCTACGGGGGCCTGCTCAAGCTCGCCCTCGCCAAGGCGCTCGGTATACTCCTTGTCGAGGATGAGGAGTTCGGCGAGTTCCGCCGGCAGCACCG
>JBCDCF010000443.1:0-3905 GCA_039182345.1 Pseudomonadota bacterium | reverse complement strand
CGGCGGGCGCGGCCCCGACGGTCGGCCGCGCGTACGGATTACGATCGTAGGTCGCCATAAGCTTCCCTATGTTAACTGTATGTTGAGCCGGCCCGAAGCCGACGGCGGACGCACCCCGTCCATTGGGGTGCAATATGGAGGGTGAGCGCCCAAACGACAAGCCGAATGGGCGGTCCAGCGGCAAGATATGGGCGTGCCAGGCCCATGATTCCAGATCCACCGGCCAGACAGCGTGCACGATCCGTCGCGGCGCGGCCGGTTTTGTGAAATTTTCGACAGCGTTCCGGCAAGCTTGCCTAAGTTTCTTCATGAGAAACACAGATTTGCCGCCAGGCCGCCTGCTGCGAAATCGCCCAGCCAAGCACAATGTCTTGCCCAACGGCTGCCATGGGTCGCCATTACCAGAACAGGTGCCGCGAGGGGTGCGCCCACGGCGAGGGTTTTGTTTGGGCCCGACTTAGCCCTGAACGCCCCGCCGCGAGGAACGGGCGGATGGAACCTTGCGCGGTGCTGCGGGCGCTTTGTCTCGCGGCGTAAGGGCGCGTGCGCCCCTCACCAGGACCGCACTTTTCGATACCGGTCCAACAATTGGAGGCAGAACCCATGAAACGGACTGCTTTGACCCTCTCGGCGATGCTCCTTGCCGCACCCGCCTTGGCGCAAACGGATTTTGCGTCCGTCGACACCGACAAATCAGGCCTCATCAGCTACGGGGAAGCCTCGACGGTGTGGAACATCTCCCGCGAGATGTTTGCAGTCGCTGACACCAACAGCGACGGCGGCCTGTCGGAGGCGGAGTATAACGAGTTGATCCGAGGTGCCGCGCAGTAGCGTCGCAGACAAACCGCATGAACGGTCGGGCCTTAGCGCCCGGCCGTTTTTCGCAAAAGCGCTTTGCCTTAAAAGTTCAACGCCTCATCAAGGGGGCTTAAGGGGGTAAGGGCGCTGAGGGCCGCTTTTGCGTTGGCGCTGTCGGCGTCCATCTGCTCCACCAGAGCGTCCATGGATGAGAATGCCATTTCCGGCCTCAGATAGGCGCACAGGGTGATGGGCAGGACCTGCCCATAAAGGTCGCCCGCATAATCGAAAATGAAGGTTTCAAGGAGTGGCCGGCCATTGTCGAACGTGGGGCGCCTGCCAAAGCTTGCAACCCCGTCCCGCCACTGGTCTCCCGTATGGGCCCTTACGGCGTAAATGCCGTGGCGCAGACGGCAGTTTGCCGGCAGGGACTGGTTGGCCGTCGGGTAGCCCATGGTCCTGCCGCGCTTTTCGCCGTGGATGACCTCCTCCACAATCTGGTGGCGGTAGCCGAGGCACTCTGCCGCGCCCGCCACATCCCCGTCCGACAGCAGTGTGCGGATGCGGGTGGACGAGATGGGCCCATGGTCATCGCCCACACCGTCGACGGCGGTGGTGGAAAAGCCGTAGGTGGCCGCCGCCTCAGCCAGCGTTTGCGCCGTGCCTGAGCGGCGGGCGCCATAGTGAAAGTCCCCGCCCACCACCACCGCCTTGACCTTCAGTCGGTCCAGCAGAACGTCACGCACGAAGGCATCGGCGGACAGGCTGGCAAGCGCACGGTCGAACGGGGCGACCACAAGGCCATCCAGTCCCATCGCCGCCATCACCCGTGCCCGTGCGTTGGGCGGGGTAAGGCGGTAGACCGGCGGGTCGGCGCCGAAGAAAGTGCGCGGATGGGGCTCGAACGTCAGCGCCACGGCGGGGCGGCCAATGGCCATGGCCTCCTCAAGCACCTTTTGGTGGCCAAGGTGGACGCCGTCGAAGTTGCCGATGGCAACGGTGCCGCCTTTGAGGTTGCCCGGCAGTGTCTCAAGGGTGGCCGCCTGGAAGGGGGCAGCATCGCGAAGGCGCGTCATCGGGGCGGTCCTTGCTACCACACCAGCCGATCGCTGGCATGGTCGACGGCAAGGCCTTCTGCCGACAGCCGCTCCGTCAATGCAGCGTCGTCGCCGAACTCCCCGGCATGGATGCCACCTGTGACGAAGTAGGCGCCAAACCCCTGGCGGTTGGCCCCGGTCACATCCGTTGCAAGGGCATCGCCAATGGCAAGGATGCGCGCGGCCTCCACATCCTGCCTACCAAGGCGGCTGAGGGCCTCGCGATAGATGGGGGCATGGGGTTTGCCAAAGTGGCGCGTGGTGCCGCCCGCGTCGTCATAGATTTTGGCAAGGGAGCCTGGGCAGAAGATGCGCCGGCCGGCATTGTCCACAATCACATCAGGGTTGGCGCACACGAACGGCAGTTGGCGCGCGGCCATGGCCTCGACGGCGTCGCGGTAATGGTCCGGCGTGTGGCTCCAATGCTTGAGCGCTGTGACCACCACGCAGTCAGCTTCGTCCACATGGTCCACCAGGCGGGCGGTGGTGCCATGGAACACGGGGTGCTCCCGTTCGGGGCCGATGTGCAGGATTGCGCCGTAGGCTTCCTCCAGGAGATGCTGGCGCACCACATCCCCGGAACTGACGATATCGTCATAAGTGGCAGGGTCGACGCCGATGTCGGCCAGTTGCGCGGCCACACTGTCGCTGGTTCTGGCCGCATTGGTGACCAGGACCACAGGGCCGCGGGCACGGAACCGGCGCAGCGCATCCACCGCGCCCTCGTAAGGGGCAAGGCCATCGTGCAAGACGCCCCACACATCGCACAGGATGGCGTCATAGCGGTCGGCAACGGTGGACAGTCCGGGAATCGGGGCGTGGAGCATGGTGACCCCGTAGCGCAATCGGCGCGTTGAGCCTAGGCTCAATTCACTTTGTTGCGTTGGTTCCAAAAGGACAGCGGTCGATGGCTGTGGCGGATATCCTGCCCGATGCGTCTGGCTCCGCGGTGGCAGCGCCGCGGGTGCGGCGGCTCGACGATCGCCTGGTGGACAAGATTGCCGCGGGCGAGGTGGTCGAGCGCCCCGCCAGCGTGGTGAAGGAGCTGGTGGAAAACGCGCTGGACGCCGGTGCATCGTCCATCGACATTGCCATTGAAGGGGGCGGCGTCGGCCTGATCCGTGTGTCGGATGATGGCCACGGGATGGTCGAGGAGGACCTCCTCCTATCCATCGCGCGGCACTGCACCTCAAAAATTGCCGATCCGAAGGGCCTTGCCGCCATCTCCACCCTCGGCTTTCGGGGCGAGGCGCTCCCCTCTATCGGCGCTGTGGGGCGGCTTGCCATCACCTCGCGCGGGGCCGATGCCGCCGAAGGCCACACCGTCAGCGTGGAAGGGGGGCGCGTGTCGCCTTTGCGGCCTGCGGCACGGGCCGTCGGCACCACCGTCAGCGTGCGCGACCTGTTTTTTGCAACCCCCGCCCGCCGCAAGTTCTTGAAAAGCGAGCGGGCAGAGGTGGCGGCCGTTGCCGACACGGTCAAGCGGCTTGCCCTTTCAGCACCCCATGTGGCGTTCAGCTACACCTCAGGCGGACGGGTGGTGCGCTACCTCAAGGGCCAACCGGCCGACAGGGCGCGCGAGGTGCTGGGGGCCGAGTTTGCCGACGAGGCGGTGCGCTTTGCCGCACAAAAGGACGACGTGCGCCTTACGGGCATGCTGGGCCTTCCCACCAACGCGCGATCCAGCGCCATCCACCAGTACTTTTTCGTCAACGGCCGTGTGGTGCGCGACAAGCTGATCGCCCAGGCGCTGCGGGCCGGCTACCAGGACGTGATGGCGTCCGGCAGGCACCCGATGGCAATCCTGTCCATCCACATCGACCCCCGAAGCGGTGGATGTGAACGTGCACCCCGCCAAGGCCGACGTGCGGTTTCGCGATGCGCAGGCCGTCCGTGGCACCATCGTTTCCACCGTGCGCAGGCAGTTGGCAGGGGCAGGTCCGCGCACGGCAAGGCGCATCTCCACCGCCGCCCTTTCAGCCCTTGCCACACCCCAAAGCGAGGCGCAGG
>JBCDCF010000442.1:0-3910 GCA_039182345.1 Pseudomonadota bacterium | reverse complement strand
TGACCATGGCCGACACCATTGTCGTCCTCAATGAAGGCCGTGTGGAGCAGGCCGGCAGCCCCATGGACCTTTACCATCGCCCAAGGACGGAGTTCGTGGCAGGCTTCATCGGTGCGCCCAGCATGAACGTTCTTGCTGTGGAAGGGGCGGGGGAGAGCGTCCAATATGGCAGCGCGTCCTTCACGGCCCCGGGCGAAGCTGCGGCCAAGGCCATCCGCCTCGGTGTGCGGCCCGAGCATGTGCTCTTATGTGCACCGGGCGAGGGGGACCTTACCGCCAAAGTCCGCCTGAAAGAGGCGCTGGGCGGAGAAAGCTACCTTTACGTGATGACCGAAACGGGCGACCAGATTGTGGTGCGGGCTGAAGGGGAAAGCCCCGTCAAAGCCGGCGACCCTGTGGGGCTGACGCTCCCCACCCACAGGCTTCATTTGTTTGCCGCCGACGGAGAGACCGTCCACTCAGGGGCGCTGCCAGCATGAGCGCATTGTCCATGGATGAGGCCATCGCCCGTTCCAAGGCGGTGGAGGCCGTGGTGGTCGGCAGTGGCGTGGTGCGCGACGCAGGCGCCATCTTCAAACAGCATTTCGGCGACGGCCCGGCGCTCTTGTTTGCCGACGACAACACTTTTCGCGCCGCTGGTGAGGCGACTCGCGAGGCCTTCGCTGCGGCCGGCATTGCAACGCGCTGGCACATACTGCCGGCATCGCCGCGCCCTAAGCCGTCCGTGGCGCTCGCCGAAACGCTGCAGGCGGTGTTGGCGCCGGGCGAAACGCCGGTTGCCATCGGTTCAGGCGTGTTGAACGACGTGGTGAAGTACGCAGCCTTCAAGGCAGAGCGTCCCTACATGGTGGTTGCCACCGCTGCTTCCATGGATGGCTACACCTCGGCAGGAGCACCCCTGTCGGTGGATGGCTTCAAGATGACCATCCAGTGCAAGCCTGCACGGGTGCTTCTGGCCGACCTTGAGATCCTGACCGCCGCACCCCCCGACATGGCCGGCTGGGGCTTTGGCGATCTTGCCGGCAAGGTGCCCGCGGGCGGGGACTGGATCATCGCTGACGCCCTTGGTGTGGAGCCCATCGACGATGTGGCCTGGCCCCTTGTCCAGACCGACCTCAAGCGACGGCTCGATGCGGCCGAGGCGGTGGGCCGCGCCGAACCGGACGCCATTGCCGAATTGTTTGAAGGCCTCACCCTTGTGGGCCTTGCCATGGAGCTTCACGATTCCTCCCGTCCCGCCTCAGGCGCCGACCATCAGATTGCCCACCTATGGGAGATGGAGGGCCTTTCGCAGGACGGCGAGGTGGTGAGCCACGGCTCGTGCGTGTCCGTTGCCACCATGGCCACCACGCGGCTGTTCGACTGGGTGATCGGCCAGGATCTGACCGACCTTGACGTGGACGCCCTCGTGGCCGACGCCCCCGACCTTGCCGCCAAGGAGCGGATGATGGAGGCGGCGTTCGGCAAGGGTGAGATCGTCAACCGCTCCATGGACGAGACCGCCCAGAAGCACGCCGATGGTGAGGCCCTTCGCCGCCGCCTTGTGCGCATTGTCGAAACCTGGCCGGCCCTTTGCCAAAGGCTGCATGACCACCTGTTGCGGGCCGACACCATTGCCGATCGCCTGCGTGCTGCAGGCGCCCCCATCGAGGCGGCCGACATTGGTGTGACGGCCGACCACTTGTGGCAAACGGTCTTGAGTGCTCGCTTCATGCGCAGTCGCTACACCATCCTCGACCTGTTGGATGAAGCCGGCCTCCTGCCCCAGGCGATGGAGGCGGTGTTCGCACGCCCTGACGGCGTAATGGCCAAAGGGTCCGCCCGGTGACCCGTTTTGCCGACACCGCCCGCGCCGCTTGCAGCGAGATTGCCGAGGCTGCATCAGGTGTCTCCGACGCGGCCGCCGACGGGCTGGTGGAGGCCATGGTCAACGCCCGCCGCATTGTCACCTATGGGGTCGGCCGCGAAGGGTTGATGATGCGCGCCCTTGCCATGCGCCTTTACCACATGGGCCTTGATGTGGGTGTCCAGGGAGACATGACCGCCCCCGCCATCGGCAAAGGGGACCTTTTGGTGGTCAGCGCGGGACCGGGCCACTTTTCCACCGTCGCCGCCTTGATGGGCGTTGCCAAGGAGGCAGGCGCTGCCACCGCGGCCATCACCGCACAGCCTGCGGGCAAGGTGCCCCAGGCGGCTGACCATGTTCTCACCATTCCCGCCCAGACCATGGCGAACGATCAGGACCCCTCTGCCGCCTCCTTGCTTCCCATGGGCTCGCTTTATGAAGGTGCGCAGTACGTTGTGTTCGAGATCCTGGTCCTGATGCTGCGCGAGCGTCTGGGTGCAACGCCCGAGGCCATGCGCGCGCGCCACACCAATCTGGAGTAGGCCATGGCCGACTGGACGAGCCGCTTTGCCCTTAAAGGCCGCAAAGCGATGATCACGGGCGCCTCCAAGGGGATCGGCGCGGAAATCGTGCGCGTGTTTGCAGACGCTGGGGCCGACATTGTCGCCGTCGCCCGCGACCCCACAGGCCTTCGCGAAGCGCTCGACGCCGTTGAGGCGATGGAGCGCAAATGCCTCACCATCGAGGCCGACCTTGCCTTGGTGGAGGATGCACAGAACGCCGCCCGCACCGCCCTTGAGGCCTGGGGCACCATCGACATCCTCGTCAACTCTGCCGGTGTGGCGCTGGTGGATCCCGCCCTTCAGCTGTCGGTGGAGGACTGGGACCGCACCATGGCCGTCAACCTGCGGGCGCCTTTCGTGCTCTCCAAAGCCTTGGCGCCTGGGATGATTGACCAGAAGTGGGGCAAGATCATCAACATCTCCTCCCAGGCCGGCGTGGTGGCGATCGACGAGCATGCCGCCTACTCAGCCTCCAAGGGAGGCCTCAACATGCTCACCAAATCGCTGTGCGCGGAGTGGGGGCAGCACAACATTCAGGTGAACGCCATCTGCCCGACGGTGATCATGACGCCCATGGGCCGCAAGGTGTGGGGACCGCCCGAAAAGAGTGGCCCGTTCCTGGCCGCCACCCCCTCACGGCGGTTCGGCGAGCCTGTGGAGGTGGCCGACCTTGCCCTTTACCTCGCCTCGCCCGCATCGGGTCTGATGAATGGGGCCACCGTGATGATTGAGGGCGGCTTTACCAGTGTTTGACCCTTTGCCGGCGGCTGCCGGTCGAACCAGCCCCTGGGCGTTCGGGCGCTATGAGGCTGTGCGCCACCGCCTGCCTGAGGCCACCTTCCACACCGCGCCAGTATTCGCTGAACACCTTGAGGACGTGGCCGACCGCTTTGACGGTTTCGTCCTCGACGCGTTCGGCGTGTTGAACATTGGCGACACCGCCGTGCCCGATGCGCCCGAACGCATGGCGGCGCTGCGGGCCATGGGCAAGCGCCTTGTGGTGCTCACCAACGGGGCCACACAGCCCCACGCCGCTGCGGTGGAAAAGTACCGCCGGTTCGGCTTCGACTTTGCGTTCGAAGAGGTGGTGTCGAGCCGTGAGATTGCCGCCGACCACCTTGAAGAGGTTACCTCTGGCGCTCTCTGGGGTGCTGCCTGCGGCCCCACCGACACCTTTGAAGACATTGAGGCCGACGTTGCCGACCTTATGGCCGACGAGAGCCTTTATGAGCGCGCCGATGCGTTCTTGTTCCTGTCGAGCGCGCGCTGGGGGCCACAGCACCAGGCACGGCTTGCCAGTGCCCTTGCCCGTAAGCCGCGCCCCCTCGTGGTCGCCAACCCTGACCTTGTGGCACCGTTTGAGACAAGCCTCTCCCTTGAGCCTGGTGCCTACGCCCATGCCCTTGCTGACCAAGGCCTTGTGGAGCCACGGTTTTTCGGCAAGCCCTTCCAGGAAGCATTTGTGGCGGCAGCAGACCGTCTTGCCGCCCCGCCTGAACGC
>JBCDCF010000441.1:0-3920 GCA_039182345.1 Pseudomonadota bacterium | reverse complement strand
GGTTCTCGGACGGTCACTTTTTCACCGTCGTCTCACCCCTGCCGACCTTTATCGGGTCAAAAAGACCCGCAGCGGATTCTGGTCCTTTCTGGACCGTCTGACGCGATAAAAGGGCAGGAATCGGAACAAAACATGCTAGACGGCGCTTCGCTCTTCATGGGCTAAGCGCCGCGCTCCTTTGTCAGCGCGGCACGCGCGAACAAGGAGCACACGATGCGTTGGAAGGGTCGGCGCCAGAGCGATAATGTGGAAGTGAGGCGCCGCAGCGGCGGGTTGTTCGGCCGCCGTTCACGCCCGAGCGGTCCCACCATCAGGCTGCCAAGGGGCGGGCGCACAGGTGGCGTCAGGCGTGCCGGCGGCTCTTCCATCATCCTCATCATCCTTGTGGTGCTCGGCCTTTGGATCTTCGCCGGCATCAACCCCATGCAGTTGATGGACATGTTGGCCCGCCAGCAGGGCGGCACGGTGGTCACCGACGTCTCGGCCCCGCAACGCTCCCCCGCACAACAGGCAGCCGACCAGGAACTCCAGCAGTTTATGGCCGTCGTCCTTGCTGAAACCGAGGACACCTGGGGCCGCATCTTCCGCCAGAACGGGGCGCAGTATGAGCCGACGAAGCTCGTCATTTATGACCAGGCGACGCCAACCGAGTGCGGCTTCGGCCAGGCGGCCACAGGGCCATTCTACTGCCCTGCCGACAGGAACGTTTATATCGACCTCACCTTCTTCGACCTTCTGAGCCAGCGGCTCGGCGCCCCCGGCGACTTCGCCCAGGCCTATGTGCTCGCCCATGAGGTGGGCCATCACGTGCAAAAGCTGACAGGCGTTCTGGACCGCTACCACCAGAACCGCCAGCGAATGAGCGAGGCCGAGGCCAACCGTGAGAGCGTGAAGGTGGAGCTACAGGCGGACTGTTATGCAGGCGTTTGGGCGCACGATGCCGACAGGATCGGCATTTTGGACGATGGCGACATCGACGAGGCGCTGAACGCGGCCGCACAGGTGGGCGATGATGTGATCCAAAGGCGCACACAGGGCCGCGTGGTGCCTGAAAGCTTCAACCACGGCACGGCTGAGCAGCGCGCCCGCTGGTTCCGCGCAGGCTACCGCTCAGGCAACCCGTCCGATTGCGACACCTTCTCCGCCCGCACTTTGTGACAGTGAGATGACGGCAGCTGGCGGTGGTCAGGCGGCCTCAACAGGACGCGTCATCATCGCCACCGTCTTGTCGTCCTCGCCGTTATAACGCTCTTCCAGAACCAGAAAGCCAGCGCTCTTGTGAAAGGCGATGGAGACTGGGTTGGGCGGCTCCACGTTCACTTCGGCGCAGACCCGCGGGAAGCCCTTGAGCTTGGCGCGTGTCATCACATCGTCATAAAGGGCGCGGCCGACGCCCTTGCCCCGCGCCACCTCCCCCACAATCACGCGGTCCACGTACCAGAACGCATCGTAGCGTCCGTCGAACCAGCGATAGTTGAGGCTGGCATAGTCGCGCCCTGGGCCGAGCGTGAGGACAAAGCCTGCAATCACGCCGTCGCTGAGCGCCACGCGCACCTCACCGATGGCCGCCAGCGCGTCGAACGCCTCTGCGTCCAGTGCGTTGACAGCCGGGACGGCGGCGTTGTTGAGGACGAGGAGCGCGTCCGTCTCCTGCGGCAGGTGTGCGGTGCGAAGGTCGATCACCGCGGCGCGGCCGTCTTGGCGGTCTCGATCATCTTCATGAAGCGGTCGAACAGGCCAAAACTGTCCTGCGGGCCGGGCGAAGCTTCAGGGTGGAACTGGACGGAAAAGGCCGGCCTATCAGTCAGCTCCAGCCCGCAATTGGAGCCGTCGAACAAGGATTTGTGGGTCTGGCGCGCATTGGAAGGAAGGGTCGCCGCATCCACAGCAAAGCCGTGGTTCATGGAGACAATGGAGACCGTCCCCGTGGTCACGTCCAGCACAGGGTGATTGGCGCCGTGGTGGCCCTGGCGCATCTTCACCGTGTTCGCGCCAATGGCGTGGCCGAGCAGCTGATGGCCAAGGCAGATGCCGAAAATGGGCACCTTGCCGGCGAGCATCGCTTTCAGCGTCTCGCCCACCACTTCGGTGGTGGCGGCAGGGTCGCCAGGGCCGTTGGACAGGAACAGCCCGTCAGGCTGAAGCGCCATGATGTCCTCGGGCGAAGCGTCGGCGGGCACCACCGTCACGTTGGCCCCACGGTCGGCCAGGAGGCGCAGGATGTTGCGCTTGATGCCGTAGTCCAGCGCCACCACGCGCGGGCCGTCGCCCGAAATATCGGTGCGGTAACCATCATCCCAGGTCCAGGAGCCGTCGGACCAGCCGAGCGCCTTGCTGCCACTGACGCCTGTGGCAAGCTCCGCGCCAGCCATGTCGGGCGCGGCGCGGGCGGCTGCGATCAATTCGGCGTGGTCGAACGCGCCTGACGGGTCATGGGCGATGGCGGCATTCACCATGCCTTTTTCGCGGATCAGGGATGCAAGAGCGCGGGTGTCGACACCCGTCAGCGCAATGATGCCCCGGCGCTTCAGCCAAGCCTCAAAACCCTCGCCAGCCCGCCAGTTTTGCGGCGCTGTGATGGGCGCGCGCATGACGCAGCCCCTTGCGGCGTGTTCGGCCTCGGTGGCGACGGTTTCCACGTCATTTTCATTGGCCCCCACGTTTCCTATATGGGGGAACGTGAAGGTGATGATCTGTCCTGCGTAGGACGGATCGGTCAGGATTTCCTGATAACCAGTCATCGCGGTGTTGAAACACACCTCGCCGACGGCAACCCCGGTCGCACCGGCACCAACCCCTTCCAAAACAAGCCCATTGGCAAGGGCAAGGCAGGCTGTGGGCCGTGACACGGTCCAGGCGTTGGACGAGGGGGTGATGGTGTCGGCGGTCATGGGGTCGCTCTTTCGACGCAGCGGCAATCAGGCGCTTGTGTGACAGGACTTAACGGTGTTGCAACGCTTTTCCCACCCCGTTGGGGACGCTTGATTGCAACGGCAAGCGCGACAATTGCGATAGCTGAAGAAACGTCGTTAGAGTTGCGGCGGCTGGAACGCAGGTGTCAGTCACCGCGTTTTCAACCTCAGTCAGTGATCGGTGCAATCGCGCCGCACAGGCGACAAAACGAGGCTGGGATATCGGACGATCCATGGAACGGCGGGTGGCGGTGCACTCACAATGGTGTTAACGCCGGCTCGCACGACACAATCAGTCGAGTGTGACAATGGTGGTACGAAACCAACTTCAGACCGCGATCAAAGACGCCGCAGAGCGTAATGATCGACGACGTCTGTGTACTCTGCGCTTGATCCAGACCGCGCTGCGGGACCGAGATCAGGCGCACTGCGTAGGCCACGGGGAGAAAATCTCCGAGAGTGATGTGGCCGGCCTCCTCGCAACGATGATCAAGCAGCGCGAGGAGCAACTGACTGCGGATGAGGCCGCCGGCGACACACAGTCGGCAGAGCATACCCGCAAGGAAATCGAGACAATCCGCGAGTTCATGCCCCCTCTGATGGATGAGGGAACCATGAAGACCGCCTGTGCCCAGGTGGTGCGCGAGATCGGCGCTGCCGGTCTGCGTGACGTTGGACGCACCATCACGGCGCTGAAGAAGCGCTACCCCGGACAGATGGACCTTGGCCGCGCCAGTGGCGTGGTGAAGGGGATGCTGCGCTAGCCCCACCCGCTGCCTTGGACGGGCTGGCGTGTTTGCGTTGTGACGCGTGTTGTCGGCGTGAACCCGCAAGCCCTCTCCACCGCAAACGGACGTCTGTGCGCTATGCGCTGCGCGCGGGACAGCTATGCACGCGCGCGCATCTCGCCCCCTCGTCCATCCTTGTGGGGATAGTGGGCAAAGGCTTCACCAAACAGACGGACCATGGTCGCCTGTGCGCTACCTTGCGGGTTGGCCCGCCGTGGGC
>JBCDCF010000440.1:0-3925 GCA_039182345.1 Pseudomonadota bacterium | reverse complement strand
CGTCCATGGCATAGGCCGCCCGGGGCGCCTTGCCTGTCTCCACGTAGATGGCAAGCGCAACCTCCCGCCCGTCCATGGTGCGAAAGGAGTCCTTCAGAACGTCGAGGTCGCCGGCGACAAGGGCAAACAGGTAAGAGGGTTTTGGAAACGGGTCGTGCCAGAGCGCAAACGCCCTGCCGTCTTCCACTCCTTCCTCCACAAGGTTGCCGTTGGACAACAGGACAGGCGTGGTCGCCCCGTCGGCAAGGATTTTGACGGTATAGACGCTCAGAACGTCCGGCCGATCATAGTGGTAGGTGATGCGCCGAAAGCCTTCCGCCTCGCACTGTGTGCAGTAGACGCCGTTGGAGCGGTAAAGCCCCATCAATTCTGAGTTGGCTTGGGGCGAGACCTTTGTGCCGATCGTCAGCGTGAAGGAGCCCTCAGGCGGATGGTGCAGGATGAACTGGTGAGTCGTTGCCTCGTAGGCGCTGCTGTCGAGGGGCGCGCCGTTCAGCATCAGCTCCGTGAGGGCAAGACCATCCCCTTCTAAGACGAGGGGAGGGCGATCCTCCCCGCGAGCCCTGAAGGTGGTTGTGGCCGTCACCACTGTGGCGTCAGGGGCAAGGGCGAAGGTGAGCGCGATCTCAGGCACCTCGTAAGGGGTTGCACGATAGTCGGCCAGGTGGCTGATCTGTCCTGTATCGGTTCGCATCGTGCAATCTCCTCAAGGGGCTGGGATGGTGACCGCCGCCGCCGCAACGGCATGCGGCAACCCGTGCTGGCGCGCACGTGGGCAAGGCTTTGCTCTGACGCGCCGCTCGCCCTATGTCTAGACCATCTGAAGGTATCGACGAGGGTTTCATGTCCGCCGCAGCAGAGCATCACAGCGTCAACGACAAGAAGGTCGCCTTTCAGTGGGATGACCCTTTCCGCCTTGATGATCAGCTCACCGAAGACGAGCGGATGATCCGCGACACCGCCTACGCTTACGCGCAAGAGCAGCTTCAGCCGCGCGTGATGGAGGCCTACCGGGAAGAAAAGACCGACCGCGCCATCTTCAACGAAATGGGCGAGCTTGGCCTTTTGGGCGTCACCTTGCCTGAGGAGTATGGCGGCGTCGGCGCAAGCTACGTCTCCTACGGCCTTGTGGCGCGGGAAGTGGAGAGGGTGGATTCAGGCTACCGCTCCATGATGAGCGTTCAATCCTCGCTGGTGATCTACCCCATTTATGCCTATGGCGATGAGACACAGCGCAAGAAGTGGCTGCCCAAGCTTGCCTCTGGCGAGTATGTGGGCTGTTTCGGCCTGACTGAGCCTGACGCCGGCTCCGATCCTGCAGGCATGAAGACCCGCGCGGTGAAGGTGGACGGCGGCTACAAGCTGTCAGGCGCCAAGACGTGGATTTCCAACTCCCCCATCGCCGACGTTTTCGTGGTGTGGGCAAAGTCGGCAGCCCATGACGGCGCCATCCGCGGCTTCGTCCTTGAAAAGGGGATGGAGGGTCTCGAGGCGCCGAAGATCGAAGGCAAACTCTCCCTCCGCGCCTCCATCACGGGCATGATCATGATGGACGAGGTGTTCGTGCCTGAGGAGAACCTCCTCCCCAACGTGTCGGGGCTAAAAGGGCCTTTCGGCTGCCTCAACCGTGCCCGTTACGGCATTTCCTGGGGGGCGATGGGCGCTGCAGAATTCTGCTGGCATGCCGCGCGCGAATACACCCTTGAGCGCAAGCAGTTCGGCAAACCCCTTGCCGCCACACAGCTTGTGCAAAAGAAGCTTGCCGACATGCAGACCGAAATCGCCCTCGGCCTGCAAGGGGCGCTGCGCGTCGGCCGCCTTTTCGACGAAGGCCAGATGGCGCCTGAGATGATTTCCATCGTCAAGCGCAACAACTGCGGCAAGGCGCTGGACGTTGCCCGCCAGGCCCGCGACATGCACGGCGGCAACGGCATCTCCGAGGAGTATCATGTGATCCGCCACATGGCGAACCTTGAGACCGTGAACACCTATGAGGGCACCCACGACGTCCACGCCCTCATCCTCGGCCGCGCACAAACAGGCATTCAGGCCTTCTTCTAAGGCGGCCAGTCATCGCGCAATCAACGGTCCGACCGGCAACGGTCGGGCCGTTTTTTTGTGCCATGCCTACTCCGCCGGGGAGGGGGCGTCGGCAACGCGCTTTCGTTTGGCGGCAGAGGGCTCGCTCACAGCAAGGAGGGCTGGCAGGAAGAAAAGGTCCGCCACAAGGGCTGCCATCAGCGTCATCGCCGTAAGGGCGCCGAAATGGGCGTTGACCAGGAAGCCTGACATGGCAAACGGCAAGAAGCTGAGCCCGATGGCGAGCGAGGTGACCACCACAGCCACCCCCACCGACTGGAAGGACGCGCGCACAGCATCCACGATGGAAAGCCCCAGCGCCTGGCGAAAGCGCTGATACTTGGCCAGGAAGTGCACCGTGTCGTCCACCACAATGCCGTAGGTGAGGGCGCCGACCACGGTCGCTGCGAACGACACTTCGCCAGACACGAATCCCCAAATGCCAAAGGCGATGGACACGGGCAAAAGGTTCGGCAACAGGCTGATGAGCCCAAGCCGCGCGCTCCCCAGCGTCAGCCCGATGATGATGGAGATGGCCCCGAGGGCAAGCACCATGCCGATGACCATGGCCTTGGCACTTTCCACCGAGAGTTGGGCCGACAGGATAGGCATTCCCGTTACCGCCACCGTCCCACCTTGGAAGGTATCGGCCGCGGCCATGCGGGCAGCCTCGGCGAAGCCAAGCGTATCGCGCGATCCCACACCGCGCATCACCACCTGGAGGCGCAGCCGCTGGGCCTCACTGTCAAGGAGGACGGGCACGCCTGAGGCGGCCATATCCTCATGCACCCGCTTAATGGCGTCCGTGGGGGCGCCAGGGCCGGCGTTCGCAACCACGGTGGAAAGGCTTGCAACGCGCGCCACCTCGGGCCGTGCAAAAAGCCAGGCGGTGAAGCGTTCGTTGGCGGCAAGCATTGCCGGTGTCAGAGCACCGCCCTCAGCGCCTGTGTCGACGGCAATATCCACAATGGTGGTGCCTGACAGCTTCTCCTCAAACAAGTCCGTTGCCTGGCGCACCTCGTAGCGCTCATCGAAATAGTGGGAGAAGGTATCGTCCACGGTGATGGCGGAGATGCCGGCAAACGCGGCAATGGCAACGGCGGTGGCTGCCCCCAGCAAGGGGATGCGCCGTGCCACCACAAGGGCGCCCAGACGCCCCATGGCCCTGTCGAAGCCAATCCTGTGGCTTGCCGTGCTGCGCGGGATGATCATCAACAGCGCCGGCAGGAAGGTGAAGGAGAGGGCAAGGACGCCCACCAGTCCGAACGCCACCGTGTTGCCGAGCTGGCGGAAGGGGGGCGATTCGGCAACGTTCAGAAGCAGAAACGAGACCGCGGTGGTCAAAATCGACACCGCCACAGGCCGCGCATTGCGGTGGTAGGCAATGGCGAGCGCCTGGACGCGTCCTGCCCCTTTGCGCAGCGCCACCTGCCAACTCATCACGATGTGGATGGTGGAGGCGACCGCAAGCCCCATGAGGACCGCAGGGGCAGCGCTTGAGATCCCATTGACCGGAATGCCCGACCAGCCGACGCCCCCAAGCGTGAAGAAGACGATGGCAAAGACGATCACCACCATGGTGATCACAAGGCTCACCGAGCCGACGGCCGCAAACACCAGTGCCGACAATATCATGAGCTGGGTGCTGAAATAGCCCTTCGCGTCGTCCTGCCCCTCCTTCTGGAAGGCATCGTCAATGACGATCCTGCCCGTCTGGAGGAGGGTGATGCCTGGCACCGACGCTTCGACATTGTCCTTGATGGCGCGGTGGGTGGCAGCAATGTCGCGCACCGCCGCATCATTTTGCGCACGGGGGATGATGGCGGCCACTGCGGCAACGGTTGTG
>JBCDCF010000439.1:0-3949 GCA_039182345.1 Pseudomonadota bacterium | reverse complement strand
TTTCCGAAGAAGTACGCGTCGCCCAAGATGGAGGTGCGCAAGGAGACCCTTGTGGGCACGCTGGACTTCAACGGGGTTCAGGTGGCCGTCGGCACCATGGGCTACAAGCACCGCGCGCTTGACGAAGCGGCGGTGATGGCCTCTCTCACAGCCCCCAACTTCCTCCTGAAGATCCTGCCCCACGTGGACGGGTCGGCAAGGGTGTGCGAGCTGGTGCGCTACCACATGACCGACATAGTCTATAAAGGTGCCTGGGCGGGGCCTGCCGCCCTTGACCTTCGCCCCCACGCCATGGCCCCCGTTGCCGACCTTCCCGTGCGCGAGGTCTTGTCGGCCACCCACATCCTTGCCGACCTTACCCTTGGCCTTGGCGAGGTGGTTCACGACTATCTGGCCTGATTGCACACCCCCTCCCCGTTGTGGCGGACGGGCAATCGACCGTAGAAGGCTCTCAAACGAAGGGAGCTGTTATGGCGAAGGTTGCATTCTTGGGTTTGGGCGTCATGGGCTATCCCATGGCCGGCTATCTGGCCAAGGGCGGTCACGAGGTCACCGTCTACAACAGGACGGCCGCCAAGGCCGACAAATGGGTGGCCGAACATGGCGGCGCGGCCAAACCCACCCCGCGCGAGGCGGCGGAGGGGTGCGAGTTCGTGTTCGCGTGCGTCGGCAATGACGATGACCTGCGCGCGGTCACCCTGGGCGAGGACGGGGCCTTCCACGCCATGGCAGGGGGCGCCATCTTCGTGGACAACACCACCGCCTCGGCCGCCGTCGCGCGGGAATTGAACGCGGCGGCCGAGGCCGGCGGCTTCCACTTCCTGGATGCGCCTGTTTCGGGCGGTCAAGCCGGCGCTGAGAATGGCCAGCTCACGGTCATGGTCGGCGGCCAACAAGAGGTGTTCGACAAGGCGCGCCCGGTGATCGACTGCTACGCCAAGATGGTGGGGCTGATGGGCGACACAGGCGCCGGCCAGCTCACCAAGATGGTCAACCAAATCTGCATTGCCGGCCTCGTCCAGGGCCTGTCCGAAGCGCTCCACTTCGGCAAGACCGCAGGGCTCGACATTGAAAAGGTGGTGAGCGTCATCTCCAAGGGCGCTGCGCAGTCCTGGCAGATGGACAACCGCTGGAAGACCATGAACGAGGACACCTTCGACTTCGGCTTTGCGGTGGACTGGATGCGCAAGGACCTGTCCATCGTTCTGGACGAGGCGCGCAACAACGGGGCGCGGGTGCCTGTGACTGCGCTTGTGGACCAGTTTTACGGGGACGTCCAGAAGATGGGCGGCAACCGGTGGGACACCTCAAGCCTCATCGCAAGGCTCCAGAAGACTTGAGCGTTTTGGCGCGCCCCTCCCCCTCCCGCTCTGGCAGAGCTCCTTTGGGCGCGGGGGCGCGTCTCATCATCTTGTCCGGCCAGTCCTGTGTGGGCAAAACCAGCCTGTCGCGCACCCTTTGCAGGCTGATCGGTGCGGTGCATCTGCGGGTGGACACCATCGAAGGGGTCTTGAAGGATGGCGGGGTCTTCGAGGACATGGCCGACGCCGGCTACCGCATTTCCTATGGCATTGCCGCCGATAATCTTGCGGCCGGCCACAGTGTGGTGGCCGATCAGGTGAACCCCATCCCCCTCACCCGTGCGGCTTGGCAGGGGGTGGCGGAGGCGGCGGGCGTGCCGTACTGCCACATTCTCGTTGTGTGCTCTAACAGGGCCGAGTGGCGGCGGCGGACCCTTGCCAGGGAGGGCGCTGCCCATTGGGAGAGGATCAAGGCGCGCACGTTCGTACCGTTCACGCCCGACTTTGAGATCGACACAGCAAGCCGGTCCCCCGAGATGGCCGCGCGCGAGGCGGCGGAGCACCTTGGATTTCGCCAAGGCGCGTCAGGATCAGGGTCAGGGTAAAGCGCCGCTATTTGCCGCCCGACTTGGGCTCAGGCAACAGCCCTTCCGGCCGCGCCAACAGCACCACCTGGATCAACACGCCCACAAGAAGGACGCGGGCGGCGCTCGCCTGTGTGGCGTATTCGGCAGGAAGGAGGCCTGTGAGAAGCTCAGACCCCGACCAGATGATCCACACCACGAACGCGCCGAGCACTGCGCCGAGATTGTTGCCCGAGCCACCCACAATCAGCATCGCCCACACAAGGAAGGTGGCAAACAGTGGGTCGAACGCCTCAGGCGAGACGAAGCCGATGAAATGGGCGTAGAGCGCGCCGGCAAACCCCATCACCGCCGAGCCGAACACGAAGGCCTGCAGGCGAAAGCCGGCAACATTTTTGCCGGCAGCTTCCGTGGCAGGCTCGTTGTCGCGGATCGCCCTTAGGACGCGGCCCCAGGGAGAGACCCGTGCCCTTTCGGCAAGCCAGTAGACGACGGCCACCGACACCAGCGCGATGGCAAGGAAGATGAGGTTCGACGCCGACCCCTCGGAGATGGGCCGCGGGATGTCGGCAATGCCACGCACACCGTTCGTCAGCCAGCTCTCGTTTTGCAGGATGAAGCGGATGATTTCGGCAATGCCGATGGTGGCGATCGCCAAATAGTCCGTTCGCAAGTTGACGGTGATGGCACCGATGAGCGCTGCGGCAAGCGCTGCAGCCGCCGTTGCAAGGACGGCTCCTGCAATGGCCGGCAGCTCGAACCCGCCCACATGGGCAGGGTTGCCCGCCGCCGTCACAAGGGCCGAGACGTAGGCGCCGATGGCAAAGAAGCCTGCAATCCCAATGTTGATCTGTCCCGTAAGCCCCCACTGGATGTTGAGGCCGAGGGTGAGGACGGCATAGATGGAGACGGTCGTCAGGAAGAAGACGCCAAAGCCCAGAAGGCCGGAGGGATCCATAATCAGGCCGCTCCCTTCAAGATGCCCTGGGGGCGCACGATCAAGGTGATGACGAGAAGCGCAAAGGCCACCGCCGACTTGTAACCTGGGTCGATGACCATGGTGGACATTTCCATCGCAAGGCCGATGACAAAGCCCCCTGCGATCGCCCCGTAAGGCCGCCCGATGCCGCCCAAAATGGCCGCTGCGAAGATGGGCAGGAGCGCGTTCCACCCCAAGACGGGCTGAAGGCGCGTGTCCATGGCCAGGAAAACGCCTGCGGTAGCGGCGAGAGCGGCGGCGATGATCCAGGTGATGATCACCACGCGGTTGGTGGGAATGCCGGACAGGCGCGCAAGGTTGAGGTCATCGCTCATGGCGCGCATGGCCTTGCCGAACCGCGTCCTTGTCAAAAACAGGTGCAGAGCGATGATGATGGCGAAGGTGCCGCCGATGATCCAAAGGTGGTCCGGCTTGATGCGGATGTCGAACACCACGATGGGCATGCGAATACCGCTGGCATAGACTTGGTTGGAGGTGCCCCAGATGATCTGCACCAGCGAGCGCAGGATGAGCGCCACACCGAACGATGAGATGAGCAAGATGATGGAGGAGCGCCCGCGCAAGGGCCGATAAAGGAGAAGCTCTGCCACCACAGCCACCGCAGCGGCCACAAGCACCGCAAAGGGCATGGCCACAATGGGCGACAGGCCGATCATCTTCACAGGCACGAGGGCCGCATAGGCCCCCACCGTCATCAGGTCGCCGTGGGCGAAGTGGGCGAAGCGCAAAATGGAGAAGATGAGGGAGACGCCGATGGCGCCCAGCGCCAGGATCGACCCTGTGACGATGCCGTAAAAGGCCAGTTGGATGATGTCGCCGAGCATCGGTCAGCCGCCTAAGAACATTTGGGCGATTTCCTTGTTCTCAAGGAGCTCCTTGGCGGGCCCCTCGTAGCGGTTCTGGCCTGAGACGAGCACGTAGCCCCTGTGGGCAATGGCAAGGGCCTGCTTGGCATTTTGCTCCACCATCAAGATGCCGACGCCAAGTTCGTTGATGGCTTTGACGGTGTCGAAAGTGACCTCGATGTAGCGGGGCGACAGGCCTGCGGTGGGCTCGTCAAGGAG
>JBCDCF010000438.1:0-3951 GCA_039182345.1 Pseudomonadota bacterium | reverse complement strand
GGGACGGCCACGACATCATCTCAGACGGCATTGTGGAAGGGGCCATCCAGGTGCCTGGCAACGGCCAGCCCATTGTCCTTTGCGCCGACCGGCAGCCCACAGGGGGGTACCCAAAGATTGCCGTCGTCGCCCGTGCTGCGCGGCCAAGGCTCACCCAAAAGCGTCCTGGCGACCCTGTTGCCTTCCGCTGGATCACCGCGAAGGACGCGCGCCGCCGCGTCAAAGTCCTTCAGGACAAGATCGCCCATCCGACACCACGCATCCGCGCAGAGTTTACCCCGCAATACCTGTTCGAGCGCAACCTCGTCGGCGGTGTGTGGGACCCCAAACAGTCACAGTCCGACCCATAGAGCGCGAACCGCTCGGTTCGCACCAACCGAGCGGGCACATGCGCGAGCGCGTGCGGGCCAGACTACATGCTGCCGGACCACAGGAACGCGTCGCGCCAGCCAAGTCCGTCCTCCACCGATCCTTCAGGGTGGTACTCGCACCCGAAAGGCCCTTCGTAGCCGGCGTCCTGGATGGCGGGCAGTAGGAAGTGGTAGTTGAGCTCCCCATGGTCCGGCTCGGCTCGCGTATAGCCGCCGGCAATCTGCACATGGCCGATGAGGTCGGCGTGGGCCTTGAAGCGGGCAAGAACATCCCCGCCGGCCCGCTGCACATGAAAGCAGTCGAACATGATTTTGGCGTTGCGGGTCTCCACCCGCCGGATGATGTCGGCCGCCTGTTCAACCGTGGTGAGGAAGTAGCCTGGGTTCGCTTGCGGGCAGATGGGTTCGATGAGAAAGGTGATCTCAGGCGCTGCGGCCGTCGCCTCCTTCAGCCGTGCCACAAGACGGTCGGCGCCGGCAGGATCATCGGTCCGTCCTGAGAGGACGTGGACGGCACCTGCCCCCAGCGCCCGCGCAGTCTCGGTGGCCTCTGCAATTTCGCGTTTGGCGCGGTCTTCTTCGCCCGGAAGGGCCGCGCAGCCTGCACTCTCGCCCATGTGGACGTTGAGCCCGACCACCTTCATCCCATCAAGGGCGGCGACGATGTCGTCAGGGTTTTCCAGTTGCGCCTGATCGTGAAACTCCACGAGGGCGAAGTCAGCGTGGCGCGCCGCCTCGATCCTTTGCAGGAACGGCCTGTCACTCCACAAGAAGCCGAGGTTGGCGGAAAAGGTGATTGTCATTGGGCCATCACCTTCATGGCTTTTTCAAAAAAGTCAGGCGCGCCGAAATTGCCCGATTTCAGCGCCAGCGCCAGGCCGCCGGCGCTGATGGCGGGCACACCGGGGTCGATTTTCGGCCCAATGGCAAGGGCGTTGAGGTCAAGGGCCGTCACCACAGCGCCCGAAGTTTCCCCGCCGGCAACAATGAGACGGCCGACGCCGCGATGGGTCAGCTCCCGCGCCACCTCGCCGAAAAGGGTTTCAAGGGCGTCGGCCACCTTCTCGCCGCCATGCTTGTCCTGCGCGGCGGCGACCGCTGCGGGATCGTCGGAGGAGTAGATGAGGGGGAGGCCCGTTTCGGCCATGGCCCAGTCGGCAAGGTCCTCGGCGCGCACCTCTCCTGCCATCACGGCGTCGGTGTCGACCTTCATTTGCGGGTGGGCCTTGCTGTGCTCGGCCACCTGGGCGCGGGTGGCCCTTGAGCATGAACCAGACAGCGCCACCGCCTTGCCGCCATTGCCGGTCCAGGAGGAGCGGCTGTCGCCGATCAACCCTTCGGCGCGGTAGACAGCGGGAAGCCCCACCGCGACGCCCGACCCTCCGACGATAAGGCCAAAACCCTTTGCAGCGTCCGCAATCACCCTCAGGTCGTCATCGTCAATGGCATCCACGACCACGAGCTGACGGCCCTCGCCATTGTGCGCCATAAGCGCTGTGCGGCAGCCCTCGGTGCCAAGGCGCACGGCATCCAAAGGCACATGCCCCACCGGCCCCTCGCTCTGGTAGGCAAGCCAGCGGCGAATGTCGGGGTCGGTCATGGGGGTGATGGGGTGGTTCTGCAGCCCCGATTCAGACAACAGCGTGTCGCCGACAAACAGGTGGCCTTGGTAAAGGGTGCGCCCTGTCGCCGGAAACACAGGGCACACCACCACGGGGTCGCGCGTTCCCAAGCGTTTGATCAGCGCTTCGGCAACGGGGCCGATGTTGCCTGTCTTGGTGGAATCGAACGTGGAGCAGATCTTGAAGTAGATCTGCTGGCAGCCGCACGCCAAGAGCCACTCAAGGGCGGCAAGGGATTGGTCGACAGCGTCCTTGACCGGGATGGAGCGCGACTTCAGCGCAACGATCCCCGCCTCCACCTCAGGCCCAGGCATGGTGTCGGGGACGCCCACGTATTGGACGGTGTTCATCCCTCCGTCGGCCAGCATCAGGCCAAGGTCTGAGGAGCCTGTAAAATCGTCGCCGATGGCACCAAGGATCATGCCGTTTCTCCTGGCAAGGTGAGGCCAGCGTTGCGGGCATACACCTTCGCAACGGCCGAATCGTCCTCGCCCCCAAAGCCAGAGCCCGAGGCGGCGAGGAACTGCTGAAGCGCTGCGGACGCCAGCGGCGCTGAAAAGCGGGCGCTGCGGGCAATGTCGCCCACAAGGCCAAGGTCTTTGACGAAAATGTCCACCGCAGACAGCGGCGTGTAGTCCCCGTCCACGATGTGCGGCCCGCGGTTTTCAAACATCCAGCTCGTGCCCGCACACTTTGAGATGACGTCCACCATGTCGCCGGGGCTGAGGCCCTGGCTCATGCCGAAGGTGATGGCCTCCGCGGCCGCCGCAATGTGGACACCTGCTAGGAGCTGGTTGACCGCCTTCATGGCCGAGCCTGCGCCCGCCTCATCGCCAAGCCGGTAGAGTGTGGCGGCCATCGCATCAAGGGCCGGTTCGGCGCGGGCCATCGCTTCAGGTGCACCGGAGGCAAGGATGGTGAGCGCGCCGATCGCAGCTTTGGCCGCACCGCCTGAGATGGGGGCATCCACATAGCGGGACGGGCCGATCCGCTCGGCCATGTGCCGTGCGAACGCTGGCGGGACGGTGGCGCAGCTCACCACCGCAGCATCCTCCGGCAAAGCCCCTGCAAGGCCCGTTTCGCCGAAGCGGCCGGGGGAGAACAGCACCGTCTCGGTCTGTTCAGCGTTGACCACCACGAGGATGACGCAGCCTACATGGGAAAGGGCAGATACGTGCGCACCGGCGCCGCCGTCAGCGTCGAACGCGGCCTCCCGCGCCGGGTCCACATCAAAGCCGTGCACCGTAAAGCCGGCCTTGAGGAGTGCGCGCGCCATGCCGCCGCCCATGGAGCCGAGCCCCACCAGCGCCACGGGCTTTTCTGAAGCTGTCCCCATCCGTGCCGTCCTTTCCGCCTATGCCCGTCGGATTATGGTGCGGGTGCGTCTTGTCCGATCGAGCGAGGGCCCATTACGCATACGAGCGCGCGCGGGTTCAACCGCGGGGGCCTTAGGTCCACCGGCGCGGCGCCACGACGCGGGTTTGCGGCAGAACGCATCGACCACCGGGGTTGTGTGTGCCGGTCTGCCGGTTCACGAAGGAGGCTGACACGATCGATCCAGGTCACTAAGAAGCCCTAAGACACCAAGGGGCCCAAACGGAGCGCGCAATGGACATCGTCAACAAGCCACTCTTCCTCCTCGTCGGGGCGCTTGCCGTGCTCGGGCTCGGTCTGGCGCTGATCTTTTACGTTCAGGGCACGCGGCAGGAGAGCGCGCATCAGGACCGTATCGCTGAGGAGAGGTCGGCGCGCCAGGCTGTGGAGGCCGATCTTCAGACCCTGCGTGACACTGTGCAGTCCACAGAGGACCTTGCTGCCGAGATTGCCGCCTCAGAAGCGCGCATCGCCGCTCTGAAGGAAAGCGAAGAGGCCGCCAACACGCAGACCGAGGCGGCCCTGACCCGTTTGGACGCGGCCCAAGGCCAACTGGCCGAGCTAGAAAGCCGCGCACAGTCCCT
>JBCDCF010000437.1:0-3971 GCA_039182345.1 Pseudomonadota bacterium | reverse complement strand
GCGCTGTAGAACCAACCGATGGCGTACATGGCATCGGCATTGCCACCATCGGCCGCGCGCCGCATGAGGGCCAGCGCCTCCTTGCTGTCAGCGGCCGTGCCCTCCCCCTTCAGCGTCATGACGGCAAGGTTGAAGAGGGCGGCCAGATGGTCGTGCTCGACAGCCTTCTTGTACCATTTGACGGCCTGCGCATCGTCCTCAGCGATGCCTTTGCCATGCTCCAGCATCACGGCCACGTTGAACATGGCGCTCACCACACCGCGGTCGGCCGCCCTGTGGTGCCAGCGAAAGGCCTCTTCAAGATCGCGCTCCACACCCTCGCCGCGGGCGTAGAACAGGCCAAGGTCGTTCATGGCCGCAGCGTTGCCTGCGGCAGCGGCCTTGCCAAACCAGCGCAGCGCCCTGTCACGGTCCTGCGCCACGCCATCACCGGTCTGGTACTTCAGGCCCATGGCGCGCATGGCAAGGGCATCGCCCCCGTCCGCCTCGCTCCTAAGGGCTGCGATTTCGGGCGCTTCGCGGGGGGTTGCTGTTGTGGGAGCCTCCACGGTGCCTGTGGCATCAAGAGCGGCAAGGCGAACCTCCGCCTGGCGGGCCTCCTTGGAGCTTGGATACTGGCGGATGAAGGCGCGCAGCACCGAAGGGTCTTCGCTGTCTGCAATGAGGGCGAAAAAGCGCGCCGCTTCCGCCCCTTCGGCGGCGACGGGATCGGGGGCCCGCGCGGTGACGGTCGGCGCGGCCGCCGCCTCCTCCACAAGACCGGCAATCAGCGGAGACTTTTGCGCAATCAATGCGATGGGAATGGCGAAGTTGATGCTGTCGAGCCGCGAGCCTGCGTGATGGAGGGCGACGGCGGCACGGCTTTCAGGGTCGATCACCGGCGAGCCGGAATTGCCCGGCAGCGTGTCGCAGGTGTGGCGCAGGCGCGCGCCGGCGAACGCAGGCTTATCGCTGCGGCACTGCTCGCGGCTGATGTGCTGGGCCCGCTTCATGGGGTGGCCCACGATCCAATAAGGGTAAAGGTCAGGCAGCGGGTCGACGGCAGCAAGCTTGAGGAGGCCGAAGGTCTCGCTCGGTTTGCCGAACACCTCCAGCACGGCAAAGTCGAGGTCCTTGTCCGCCTCGACCGGGACGGTGTTGACCTGGAAGCGCTCGGTCCCCTCAGCAATCCCCTCCACCGTGTATCCCATCAGGAGGGAGACGGCCTCGATGGTGGTGGAGTTGGTCTGCGGAATGTCCACCACGCCAGGCACACAGTGATAGTTGGTCAAGATGTGCCTGTCGGAGATGACGAACGCCGTGCACGGAAAGACCCCGCCGTCGGTGCGGATATCGAGCCGGCCCACCGCACGGCCCAAGCGCTTGAAGGGCGCAGAATCCCCATAGCCTGAAATGGGCTCGTTGTTGTAGGCGCCCACATTGAGCTCCAGCTGGACGCCGGCTGCGGCCTGACGGTCGCTCAGCACCACCTTGCCGTAGTCCTGCCGGGGGGAGCCCACCATCTGCTCGGCCGTTGCGGGCACCATGGTGGCAGCGAGCGCGGCTGCGACCGCAGCGAAGGCCATCCTCATTCCTGTCCCCCGTTTTGCGACCGGCCACGGTCTTTCCTCACACGAACGCTCTGCGCCGCCACGGTTCCCATCGCCCCCCTCACGGCACCTTGGAGGCGGCAAGCTTTGCCAGCGCCTCGCCGAAGGCGGGGGTGTCGGAGCCATCCACCGGTCCGTCATAGCCGCCCCTTTCGGCAAGGGCGCGCTGCAAGGGTGCGCGCAAATCATCGTCCAACGCCACAAGAACAGCGCCTTCGGCCACAGCGTCAAGGACAAGGCCGGCGCCGGCGGACGCGTCCTGCGCGACGCCTTTGCCGCGAATGGTCAACAGGCCAAGGGCAAGGCGGGCATCCACATGGCCCTTGTCGGCCGCCCTTCGGAACCAGGCGACGGCCGCTTCATCATCGCGCGTTTCAGGGCCGCCCGCATAAAGAATCCCGATGCGGTGCATGAGGGCAGGTCCGCCCCGGCGCGCCGCCCGTTGGAACAGGGCATCGGCGGCCGCCTTGTCGAGCGCCACGCCATCGCCGCGCAGGAGGTGACCGCCAAGGCTCACCATTGCGAGGGGGTTGCCCGCCTCTGAGGCCTTGCGAAACCAGTCCACCGCCTCGGTGGCGTCGCGGGTCACACCGCGGCCGGCCGCGTAGCGAAGGCCGAGGCTGTGCATGGCGTTGGGGTGGCCCCGCTCGGCCGCGCGGCGAAACCACCTTAGCGCCCCGTCGATGTCCTTGTCGGCGCCGCGGCCTTGGGACAGGCGCAGGGCAAGGCTGTGCATGGCCGGCGCAAGGCCCCCTTCCGCGGCCTTGCGGAACCAACCGACGGCCGCCGCCTCGTCCTGCGCCACGCCTTCGCCTGACGACAGTTTCAGCCCAAGGTTCAGCATGGCGCGCAGGTGCCCGCGTTCGGCCGCCTTGCGATACCACGTCACCGCCGCCGCCTTGTCCGCGTCAGCGCCATGGCCACGGTCGAACATGTAGCCCACATCGTTCATGGCGACCGGGTAGCCGGCCTCCGCAGCCTTCTGAAACCAGGCGAGCGCATCCGTGTGGCTGGCGGTCACGCCCTCGCCCAGGAAGTAGGCGCGGCCAAGGGCCCGCATGGCCCGCGCGTCCCCAGCCTTCGCATCGGCCCGCAGCGCTTTCAAAACGCCGGCCTGGCGCTGCGGTGCGCTCTGCGGCGATGCGGCCTCCTCAGACGCTGTCGGCGGCGTGGGGTTGGCCTGTTGGGAGGGTTTGGGTGGCGCCGTGTCGGTGAGGTCGGCAGCGGTCAAAGCGGCAATCCTCGCCCGCGCGGCATCGGCCTGTGGCGTCTTGGGGTACTGGGCCACGAAGCTTTCCAAGACGCCGCGGTCGGCGCTGGAGGCGATCAGACCGTAGACACGGGCCGCTTCGCTGATGGTCGCCACAGGCTGGGTGAGACGCGTCAGGATGGGAGAGGCCTTGCGGATGGCCGCCAGTGTCTTTGCCGCGTTCAGTTCGCCCACAATGACGGCGGTGTAGTGCAGCCCCACCATGGTGCGCGTTTCATTGTCGAAGACGGGCGCGCCTGAGGAGCCGCCAAGCGTGTCGCACTGGTGGAGGAGATCGTCACCCTCCACCGCAGGCTCGCCGCTGGCACAGGCAAGGCTCACGTGCTGGGAGCGGCCTGCGGGGTGATGCACCACAAACAGTGATTGGCGTTCCCGCACGGCCCTGTCCGCCGCAAGCCTCACCGTGCCCCAGTCACGCCCTGGCCGGCCACGCACGCGGTGGATGGCATAGTCGAGCGCCGGGTTAGCCTCCACAGGCACCACGTCAACGCCGTATTGGCGCACGCCCTCACGGCTGCGGGGCGCGAGGTAGCCCATCCACAACAACGCATCCACCACACGGCCAGACGGGTTGTCGGCAAGGCAGTGATGGTTGGTGAGCATCAGCTCTTCGTCGATGAGTACGGCGGTGCAAAAGCCCAGCGTGTCCTCACCCTTGGCGTTCAGGTGGATGGCAAGGCGGCCGACGGGCCGTCCCAGCCTGTGCATCAAGTCTTCAGGGTGAAAATCGCGCACAGGCCGCATTCGCCCGGCCTGGCGCGATGCGATCATGGTCTCAAGCAGGCCGGATTGGGTCGTGGACTGGGTGGACGGCGGGTCGAGGTCGTAAATGGTGCCTGAGGGGTAAACGGCGCTCTGCGCCGCTGCCTCATGTATGGCAAAGGCGCATGCTGCCAGCGCAACCAGGAGGCGGCCTGCCGATCGCCTTAAAGGCATTGCCCTTCTCCCCAATCCTTTCCGGCCCTTGGGCGTACCTTACACCATCGCACCAGTGCCATGTGCTCGACTGTAGGGGCCTGTTCAAGACCCTTGCCCACAAACGACGAAGCGGCAGGGTCGCCGGGCCCAGCCGCATCGGGTAAAAAAAAGGGGGGCAAAAATAATCCCCGGGG
>JBCDCF010000436.1:0-3971 GCA_039182345.1 Pseudomonadota bacterium | reverse complement strand
TTTCGAAGAACGCGATGGAGTACCGTGTGGTCCAGCACGACAGGAAATCGTGGCTCGTCCCATAGCAAAAGTCCGACGCGTGGGAGGTGGAGCCGATGTCGGTGGGAATGGCCGACCCATCGATGCCGACAACGTCGTCCCATCCCCATTCCACAAGGTGGTGGGCGACGGATGCGCCGACAATCCCACCCAAGCCGATGATGACGACGTTTGCCTTGTCAGGAAGCTGAGCCATGGGTTTCCTCTGTGGACGGGTCGAGGGCCGGAGGGATCCGGTGTCCGGCCCGCCCCACCAGTATGGGTTTAGGAGGCGCCGTGCGGAAGAGCGGCGTCTGCGCCCACATCGCGCAGCCATTCGCCCGCGGCTTTCAGGCCACCGAAGGGGAAGATGTGGAGCCCATCGATGCCGAGCGCTGGGTCGGCGACTGCGGCCTGGGCGACCGCTTCTGCCAACGCGTCCGGCCGCCACCGCCGCGTCATGTAGGAGGTGAGGGAGGGTTTGGACTGAAGGGCTTTCAGGCTCGGGCCGATCCCACACCGCAGCGCATAGGACAACAGCGTCGCCGGTGAGGCAGGGCCTGACAGGCCCACGCGAACCTTGGCGCCAACCCCCTGGCTGCGCAAAGCCTCAACCCACGCCAACAGGGGCAAAGGGTCGAAGACGAACTGGCTGACGATGGTGACATCTTTGGCAAAGCTTTGCGCGATGGCAAGTTTTGCTTTCAGCGCTTCGAGCAACCCCGTGTCGCTCACCTGGGGGTGACCTTCGGGGTGACCGGCAAGGCCGATCTGCATCACACCGGCCCTTTGCAGGACACCGGTTTGGAGCACGGCCAACGCATCGAAGAACGGCCCTTTTTGCGCACCGCCCCCGCCAATCAGCATGAAGCCGCCGGCGCCAGCGTCAAGGAGTGCCGCCACGTCCTGGGCGAGCGCCGTCTCATCCACCGCCTCCCGCGCGGCAACGTGGGGGACAGGGGTCATGCCGGCGGCCGCAATGGCTGCCGTGGCGTTCGCCCGGGTGTGGATGGTGTCGCCCGGAAGATGGGTGAGGAAGACATCGCTCCCTGGACGCACAAGCCGTCGCAGCTCATCGGTGCGCGCGGCTTTGGGTGTGACCTCGATCGACGCGTCGGCGGCCAACGCGGCGAGCGACGTGGCAGCCGGCGCCGCCACGTGAAAGGTTTCGGCAGCGTCCATACTTGGCGCGTCCTTGCCGGCTAGAACGTAAAGTCTCGACCGGCGGCTTTGGCAACCTCGCGCGCACTGGGGTTGACGGAGGGGCGGAACGGCACCTCCACCACCTCGCCGTCCACGGGGGTGGCGGGGTTGTCGGAGTAAAGCTCAGGCAGCCAGATGGACAGCTTTGTTCCCACCGACGACATCTCCACAGGGACCCAGCCGAGCGCAATGTTGCTTTCAAGCTCGGGCGAATACCAAGGCGAGGTGACGTAACCCACAGGGTCGCCGCCGTCTTCGCCGGAAATCAGCCAGAAGTCATTGGCATAGTCGATCACCGGATGCCCGCCGAAGGTCATGCCCACCATCTTCATCTTGAAGGGGAAGCGGCCTGCCTCCAACTCGGCCCGCTGCGCTTCAAGGGCGGCCCGTCCGATGTAATCGGCGGTCTTCTTGCGCGGCACCTGGTAGGCAAGGTTGCACTGGAGGGGCGACACCTCCTGGTCAATGTCCTGCCCCCAGGACAAGATGCCGGCGGTAATGCGCCTGTGGTGCGCCGGCGCGATGACCATGAGGTTGTGCGCTTTGCCCACCTCAAGAACAGTGTTCCACAACGTTTCGGCGTGGAGGGTCGCGTCGCGAAGGTAGATTTCGTACCCCTTCTCGCCGGTGAAGCCGGTTTGCGAGATGACCACATGGGCGTCGCCGACGGTGCCTTCCATCATCCCGTAGTAAGGGATGTCGCTGACCTTCTCGCCGAAAAGGTCCACCATCAGAGCTTCACTCTTCGGCCCCTGGATTTGCACAGGGCACACGTCGATTTCGGCGATCTCCACGTCCATCTTCAGGCCGATATTGACGCCCCGCAGCCAGAACTCGATGTCGCTGTCAGACAGGGAGAACCAGAACTCGTCCTCCGCCAGGCGCAGGAGGATGGGGTCGTTCAAGATGCCCCCTGCCTCGTTGCACAAGATGACGTAGCGGCCGTTCATGGGGGCAATGCGCGAAGCATCGCGGGTGACGACAGTGTTGACGAAGCGCTCAGCGTCCGGCCCCTTCACGCGGATCTGCCGCTCCACGGCCACGTTCCACATGGTGACGTGGTTGACGAGCGCGTCGTACTCGACCATCGCGCCGCCGTCCTCAGGGCGCACATAGCCGCGGGGGTGATAGACGCGGTTGTACACCGTCGCCCGCCAGCAGCCGGCCGCATGGCTCAAATGCCAGTAGGGCGACTTTCGCACCCGGGTGGAGATCAGCATCTCCACCGGCGTCGGGCCGCTTTGGCGCAGGTTGATGGGAACGTTGCGGTCAGACTGATCGACCGTTTTCACCTGCCGGGCGAAGTCGGCAGGAAGAGCGCGGAACTGCGTTACGACGCTGTCGGCATCGGGGGAGTGATCGGTGATGGTCATCGTGTCCTCGATACTGTTTATCGACCGAGGGTAGGGGGCGATTCTCGCGCGCGCTGTCGCAGGATCGCCATTTTCTAACGTTCAAGCGTCAAAGCGAAGGTCAAAAGCTCTGTTTTGCAGACGTTGGCCTGCTGCAACCTTACGAGGAGGTATGAATACCTATGATGTGAGGTCATGGTTCAAATAACCTCATGTAATCGATCCGCCAGGCGCCGTGTCTGTGCGGGGGGCGCTCGACCCGGCCCACCGCGCGTTTGCCTGAGGGTGGTGTCAAGATCGTGTGTTGAGAAAACGCAAAACCGCAGGCCATTGTTGCGTTTTGATGTAACGCTGCCCATCTTCAAGACGAGCGGACCGGAATGCTGATGCATCACGCGGGCGAACATTACGGCAGATCCGAGGCGGCAGGGCCGGTGCGGCCGCGCTCTGTCGGTTTGTTCTTGGTCCCGAACTTTTCAATGCTTGCCTTCTCGTCCACCGTCGAGCCGCTAAGGGCCGCCAACGGCGCGGCCAATGGCGAACTTTATTCTTGGACCGTCTACTCCGCGGACGGCGGGTTGACCACGGCCTCGAACGGCGTCGGTGTCGCCGCGGGCGGATCGTTCGCGCACGCCAGGCAGATGGACTTGGCCATCGTGTGCTCAGGCCTATCGGTGGAACAACAGGACCATGGTGAGCTGATGGACGTCTTGCGGCGTCTGTCCGCGTTCGGGGTGTCCATCGGCGCGGTGTGCACGGGGACGTATGTCCTTGCCAAAGCCGGCCTCCTGGACGGTCATTCGGCCACCGTCCATTGGGAAAATCAGCCGAGCCTCCTGTCAGAGTTCGACGGCATCAACATTGTGGAAGAACTCTTCCGCATCGACGGCAAGCGCTACACCTGCGCCGGTGGGACTGCGGCCATCGACATGATGCTGGCTGTCATGCGCGAACACCATGGCGAACCGTTGGTCAGCAAGGTGATCGACCAGTTGATCCACCACCGCACGCGCGATGCGAGCGAGCGTCAGCGCATGGAAATCCGTACACGGCTGGCGAACGCCCATCCAAAGCTTTGCAAGATCATCGAGTTGATGGAGGAGCCGACGGAGCGCCCATTGTCGTGCGCGGAGCTTGCATCGGCGGGCGGCCTCTCGGTGCGCCAGCTGGAGCGGCTGTTTGCCACCCACTTCGGCCGCTCCCCCCGCAGGCACTATCTGGACATTCGGCTGAAGCGGGCGCGCACCATGCTGCGCCAGACAAGCCATCCCGTGCTTCACATCGCCCTTGCGTGCGGTTTCACCTCAGCCTCACACTTCTCAAAGGCCTACCACGAAACCTTTGGATGTACGCCAACGGCCGAGCGACGGGCAAGGTTACGCGCCGATTCAACTTTGC
>JBCDCF010000435.1:0-3978 GCA_039182345.1 Pseudomonadota bacterium | reverse complement strand
CTGGTTCGGCACGTTGTCGGGCACTTTGCGCAAGCCGTCCATATCGTCCGAAAAGCACAGGAGGCGTGTGGGGATCGTATCGCCCGTCAGCTGGCGGAAGGCGTTGCGCACCATTGTGGTGCGCACCACCTCACCGAAGGTGCCGATGTGAGGAAGGCCCGACGGGCCGTAGCCTGTCTCGAAGATGACGGGGCGTGTCTGTCCCTTCACGCGCTTTAAGACTTTGCGCGCCTCCTCGTACGGCCAGGCCTTGCCGGCTTCGGCAAGGGCCGCGAGATGGGGCGCGCCGGCCTCGTCGGGCGCGCTCTGAAGGGTGACATCCTTTGTCATAACGGTTGTAGCGCTTTCTTTCGGGTTTGATGTGGCTTACCACACCCCGCGAACGTAGGGTCAGCGGCGTCACAGGCCACCGCCTTGAGGCGACCGCTGGGCACACACGGCCGCAGTCAGGGGTGCGGACGATCACCACACGTGTAATGAGACGGGTATGAAGCACGAGTTTCGCGCGCTCAACGGCACGCCATTCACACTTGAGCGGGCACAGGCTGATGACAAGCCGGCCGTCTATTTTCTGTCGGTGCACAAAGCAGGGTCCACCTTACTGCAAAGGCTGGTCAGAGACCTTTGCAGCGCCTCAGAGCGGCCTTTGGTGGAACTTGAGCCTGACCTTTTCCGGGAGGGCATCCTCCTTGGCGACTGCCCCCTTGAGTTGATCATGTGGCTTGAGGCGCCGGGGTACGTGTTTTCCGGCTTCCGCTCGCCCTGGATCTTGCAGTACGTGCGCCAGTATCGCGAGGGGCGCAAGCTCCTCCTTATCCGTGATCCGCGCGACATTGCGGTCTCGTTCTATTTCTCCATGGCAAAGAGCCATACGCTGCCGGCGCGCGGAGAGGCGCGCGCGGCCATTCTGTCGCGCAGGGAGCAGACCACGGGGCTCACACCGTCCCAGTATGTGCTTGAAGGGCGTGCCAACGATGTCCTGCGCAACATCATGCAGTTCTCGCGGCACCTTGACCTTTATGGCGGCTTCACCGTGGTGCGCTACGAGGACATTATCTTCGACAAGATGACCCTGTCCCAGACCGCCGTCGATCTGATGGAGGCGGACGTGCCGGCCTCGCAAATGCGCCTCATCACCGCGCGCCACGATGTGCGGCCCACAGAGGAGCGGCCGAACGCGCACATCCGCCAGGTGGCCCCCGGCAACTACAAGGTCCACCTGTCGGACGAGGCCCAGTCCTATCTGTGGCAGCACTTCCAGCCGATTTTTGCCCGATTTAACTACAATTGAGCCGTCAGACTGTGTGCGCCTTGACGAGGCCATGGCCCACGGCGCGCCAGGGTGCTAAAGCGCCCATCAAAGCATGCATGGATTAAGTAGCGATATGGACAAGCCCATCTCCCACCACGAGGCTCTGGTCTTCGCCATGGTCACGATCTCGGCGGTGGACAGGACCATGACCGATGCCGAGCTGCGGCGCATCGGCGAGATCGTCGAGCAGGTTCCCGTGTTCCGCGACTTCGACGCCGACCGCCTCGTCAACTTGGCAGAGACCTGTGGCGAGATCCTCCAGGAAGACGACGGTCTTGAGACCATGCTGGAGTTGATCAGCGCCTGCACGCCAAAGACACTGCACGAGACCGCCTATGCGTTGGCGGTGGAGGTGGCCGCGGCCGACCTGCGCATTCAGCAGGAGGAGTTGCGCTTCCTTGCCATGCTGCGCGATGCGCTCGACCTTGAAAAGCTCGTGGTGGCAGCCATCGAGCGCGGCGCCCGCGCCCGCCACCGCAGGCTTTGAAGAGAGGACCGAACTCAGTTCATGGTCGGCGTGTGGCCGGGCATGTCGAGGGAGAAGGCGGGAATGTCGACCATGAAGCGGCCCCCGTCTTCCCGCTCCATCTCATACTGGCCCACCATGATGCCCGACGGCGTGGTGAGTGGGCAGCCGCTGGTATAGGAGAACGCCTCCCCGGGCGCGAGAACCGGCTGCTCGCCCACAACCCCTGGCCCGTGCACCTCTTCAAGCTTGCCGTTGGCGTCGGTGATTTGCCAATGACGATTGCGCAGCCGCACCGTGTCGTCGGACAGGTTGCGGATGTTGATGCTGTAGGCCCACACGAAGCGGTTGGCATCCGGCGCAGAATGGTCCGGCAGGAACGCCGGCTCCACCGTGACCTCGATCTGGTCCGTGACGGCACGGTACATCGTCCCATTCTCCGTTTGGCCGGGGGCCTTGGTCGGCCCTTTCCATCCAGTCTGCCACCAGATGGGCTCCGGCGCACCCTGTGCCTGTGGCGGGGTTTGCACAAGGTGCCGCAACAGCGCGCCGGCATGGGCCGCTGTGTTCGATAGCAAGATCAGACCCCTCATCGACCCGCCGCTAAATGCGGCCGGCAAAGCCCTTGCACGTTCCGGACTTTCGGCCAATGCGGTCAGCGTGTTGGGCCTCGGCTTTGCCGCCGCTGCGGCGGTTTTCGTGGTGGCGGGATGGTTCGTGGCAGCGCTCGTGGCCATTATCCTCAACCGGCTTGCCGATGGGCTTGATGGGGCCATTGCCAGGCGCCTCGGCCCCACCGACCTCGGCGGCTTTTACGACATTGTCTTTGATTTTTTCTTTTACGGCGCGATCCCTTTGGCGTTTGCCATCCACGATCCTGGCACCAACGGCCTCGCCGCTGCCGTCCTCCTTGCAAGCTTTTACGCCAATGGGGCGACGTTCCTGGCCTTTGCCGCCATTGCCGCCAAGCGCGGATTGGTGACGGAGCGGCAGGGCAAAAAGTCCATCTACTATTTTGCCGGCCTTGCGGAAGGGGCCGAGACCATTGCCGTTTTTTGTGCCATGTGCCTGTGGCCGGGCGGGTTTTGGATGCTCGCGCTGGGGTTTTCGGCGCTGTGTTTTGCGTCAGCGGCGGCGCGCACCATTGCGGTCAGCGATGTTCTGCGGCACCCGTCCGTGCCCCCTGAAGGAGGCCCGTCATGAGCGACCTGCTGCGCGGTTTCCGCAAAGGGAGCGCCACACTGGCCGACGTGAACCTTGCCTACCGCACGGGCGGTAAAGGGGCGCCATTGGTCCTTCTGCATGGCTACCCGCAAAGCCAGGTGATGTGGCACGCCATCGCCCCCGCCCTTGCTGAAGACCACACGGTGTACCTGTTCGACCTTCCTGGCTACGGCGCATCGGGTACGCCGGAAGGGGGACCGGCGCGCTACGCCAAGCGGGCCATGGCCGCCGACATTGTCGCCGCGATGGCGCAGCTCGGCCACCACCGGTTTGCCGTTGCGGGCCATGACAGGGGCGGTCGCGTCGCCTACCGTATGGCCCTTGACGCGCCGGACGTGGTCACGCGGCTCGCCGTCCTCGACATTGTGCCGACGGGCGCTGTCTGGAACGATTTTTCCGTCGCCCGCGCCCTTCGCTACTACCACTGGACGTTCCTTGCCCAGCCGGCCCCTCTGCCCGAAACGCTGATCAAGGCCGACCCTGTCGACTATTTGGACAGGACGATGGCAAGCTGGACCAAGGCAAAAGACTTGTCCGCCTTCCACCCTGATGCCATGGCCGCCTACCGCGCCGCCTTCTCCAACCCCGCCCACCTTCATGCCATGTGCGAGGACTATCGCGCAGGCGCGACGGTGGACTGGACCCATGACGATGAGAGCGTTGCCTCTGGCGCGCGCATCACCACGCCGCTTCTGGTCCTATGGGGCGCCGCCTTCGATGCAGGGGGCGGCCGCTCGCCGCTTGATGTTTGGCGCGCCTGGCACGATGCGCCTGAGGGCGCCCCCGTCGATGCCGGCCATTTCCTGTGCGAGGAAAACCCCGACGAGACCCTCCGCCACCTGCGCCCCTTCCTGGCGGGCCGCTAGGGCACGATCCGCTCGGTTTGAACCAAACAGATCGGATGAAGGCGTCCTCGCGTTCAAATCTGGCGCATGTCCTCTTCGCTCGATCTGACCCAGATCGAGCGGGGCATGCG
>JBCDCF010000434.1:0-4006 GCA_039182345.1 Pseudomonadota bacterium | reverse complement strand
GACTGAAAGAAATGCCGCCCGCTGAACAACAATACTGGGAATGCGATCAGGCCCGAAATAGCATGCAGCGCGACGCGCGTTTGGTCGCCCATTTCGCCATGCCCGCCCCAGACAGAGACGGAGAGCAGCATAATATTGGCGAGCGCAAAGGCCGCAATTCCCATGGAGATGAGCAGCGCGCGTTCTTCGGACTTGGCTTGCTTCGCCGACTGATCCTCTGAAAATGCTGAGACTCCATAGCCAAGACCCGAAACAGTATCAGCGATGTGGCGAGCCGTCGTGTCGCCACTCCACGCGATGAAAAGCTTGCCATTCGATAAGTTCATTCGAGCCTGCTCAACGCCGGGAAGAGCTGAGACAGCCGCTTCTATCTTTGAAATGCAGCCACCGCACTTTGCCCCGCGCACTGAAAGTGTGAGCGTTTGGAGATTGTTTTTGACCCGCACGAAGCCAGAGAAGTCACCCGCAGCATCCGTGCTGGCGGGCGCCAACTTCATCGCCCTTCACGATGTGCCAGGCCGGGACGACCATCGCAGCACGCCCCAGGCCGACACGGACGTGTGGTTCGGACTGAAGCACAATGTGGAGGTGGACGAAGGGGGGCTGCTTGCAAAGATCCTCGGCGCGGGTCCGGTGCACGTCAACTCCGTCCACCGCCAAGCCATCGACAAGGTGGCGCCTGGCCTCAGGGTCGAAGCCCACGCCCACGACGGCACCGTGGAGGCGGTGAGCGTGCCCACCGTCCCGTTCGCCCTCGGGGTCCAGTGGCATCCTGAGCATTTCGTGCGCACCGACGGACCCTCGCGCGCCGTATTCGATGCCTTTGCCGACGCCGCACGCGACTACGCTGCCCAAACATTCCGAAAGGTCGCCGCGTGAGTGCCGATCACGATCACGACCACGATCACGACCATGCCCACCTTTCGGAAATGGAAGTGCGGGTGCGGGCCCTCCAGTCGCTCCTCGTCAAGCGCGGCTATGTGGACGAGGGGGCGGTGGACGAACTCGTCACCCTTTATGAGAACGAGGTGGGGCCGCAGAACGGTGCCAAGGTGGTGGCCCGTGCGTGGACCGACCCCGCCTATGCCAAGCGCCTTGAGGAGAACGCCACCGCCGCCATTGCAGAGCTTGGCTTCACGGGCCGGCAGGGGGAGCACATGGTGGCGGTCTTCAACACGCCGTCGGTGCACAACATGGTCGTGTGCACCTTGTGCTCCTGTTACCCTTGGCCTGTGCTTGGCCTGCCGCCAACTTGGTACAAATCGCCGCCCTACCGCGCCAAGGCCGTGGCCGACCCGCGCGGCGTCCTCACCGATTTCGGCGTCAGCCTCGCCGATGACATGAATATCACAGTGTGGGATTCCACCGCTGAGATCCGCTACCTCGTGGTGCCATTGCGCCCTGAGGGCACCGCCGGCTGGTCCGAAGAGGACCTTGCGGCCATCGTCACGCGGGATGCGATGATCGGCGTCGGGCTGCCGTCGCCCTCATGAAGGGGCCTGCCGATGTGGGCGGTGCTGAGGGGTTCGGCCCCGTTGTGCCCGACCCCGACCAGGACCCCTTCCATGCTGAGTGGGAGAAGACGGCCTTCGGCCTGACCATTGCCATGGGAGCGACGGGGCTATGGTCCCTCGACCGGTCCCGCTTCATGCGTGAGAGCTTGCCCCATACCACCTATTATGGGTCCAGCTACTTCGAGATCTGGCTGCGCGCCCTTGAGCGCCTTGTGGCCGAAGCGCAGGTGGGTTCTGACGGTGAGGTGCCGCCAAAGCGCGTTCTGAAGCAGGAGAACGTGCGCGCAGCCATGGCCGCAGGCGGCCCGACGGAGCGGGAGGACACTGCACCGCCGCGCTTTGCCGTCGGCGACAGCGTGCGCGTCAAACCCATGCGCCCCAAAGGGCACACCCGCGCACCCGCCTACCTGCACGGGCGTGTGGGACGGGTGGCGATGGTCCACGGCACCCACGTCTTCCCCGACACAAGCGCCCATCGGAAGGGCGAAGCGCCGACGCCCCTTTACAACATTGCCTTCGACGCGGCCGAGCTTTGGGGCAAGGACACCACCGTGTCACAGGTGCGGGCGGACCTCTTCGAGCCCTACCTGGACCCTGCCTGATGGACAGGGTGATTAAGGACGCCAGCGAGGATGAACCCGCCTTCGCCGCCCCTTGGGAGGCAACAGCGTTCGCCATCAAAGCCCACCTGACTGCAACAGGCGCCATCGATGCTGCGGACTTTGCCGCCGCCTTGGGCGAGGAACTGCGCAAGGACCATGGCCCCGCTGACGAGGGGACGGCCTACTTCGTCGCCTTCTTGGCGGCGCTGGAGCGGGTCGCCGCCCCCCTTGCCTCAGAACACGCCCTTGTGGACGAGCGCAGGGCCTGGCGAGAGGCGGCTGCACGCACGCCCCATGGCGAGCCCATCGTCCTGCAAGAGGCAGCGTCGGCGGATGCAGCAGGCGGTCAGGCGCCGTCGTAGGTGAGGAAGGCGATGGCGCTGTCGCCCACCTTGCGCGTGTCGAGCATGGTGAATTGGTCGATGGCTTCCGGCAGGGCGCCGGCCTTTTCCTCCACCACCGCGATGGCGCCGTCCTGAAGCCAGCCGCCTTCGGCCGCAGCCAAAAGCGCCTTCTGGGCAAGCCCTTTGGCATAGGGCGGATCGGCGAAGAGGACGGAGAATGGCGCAACGGCGGCGGGGCCGAGCTTGGTGGCATCGCGCCGCCAGACCCGTGTGCGACCGGTAAGGCCAAGGGCCTCCACATTGCGGCGAATGGCACCGCGCGCCTGCGCCGACTGGTCCACGAACAAGGCAAACCCTGCACCGCGGGACAGGGCCTCAAGGCCCATGGCCCCCGATCCTGCAAAAAGGTCCAACACTCGTGCGTCGGTCAAGTCCGCCCCGACGCTGTGGGCGAGAATGTTGAAGATGGTCTCACGCAGGCGGTCGGTGGTGGGGCGGGTTGCCTCGCCCTTGGGCGCATGGATCTGGGTGCCTTTGTGGTTGCCGCCGACAATTCTCATGCCCCCAGCCTTCGCCCCCGCAATGCCTGGCGCACCAAGCCTTCGCAGCCGCCTTGGATCACCGGGGCGCCTTGTCGCCGCGGGGTGCGCCTTGGGTGCGGCCTGGGCCTGCCTTGCCCTTGCCCCCAGGCTTTGGGGTGAAGCGTTTGCCGCTGCCGCCATGCCGGCCTGCCTCGCCGGCGCCCTTGCGCATGGGCTTGCCTGCGCCGGACCGGGGCTTGCGCGGCGCATCACCGTGGGACCGTTCACGCCGATCCCCGCGGCTCGGCTTGTCGGCGCGCCGGCGCTCTTCAGGCCCGCCCTCAGCCCGTGCACGGAGCGGCGGGCGCTTGCGTTCAGCGTCCGAGCCGGCGCTTGCCGCCTCACCATCCCTTTTCCAGTGCGGCTTGCCTGGGCGGGCATCGCCGCGCGGCTTATCGCCGAAGGCGCGCCGGCCTGTGTCGCCATCAGCACGCCTGCGGTGAGGAGGGCGGGCTGACGTGCGGCCGTCTTCAGACCCCTCGCCGTCACGCGCCCAAGGGGCTTTGTCGCGGGGGGTGTTGCCGGGGCGCTCGCCGTAGGTTTTGCGAGGTGGCCGGTCGCCTTTGTCGCCGTCGGCGCGGGCACGACGGGGCGGTCGCGGGCGCTCACCGCCGGCGTCAGACGCCTTGCCATGCCGCTTCCAGGGCGGAGGGCCTGAACGGTGATCGCGTCCGCTCTCGGAGGCGTCTGCGTTACGCTTCCAGGAGGGCTTACCGATATTTTGATCCTTGCCCTCGAACCGCCGACCGCCTGCAGCACCGTCGTTGCGGCCGCGATAAGGCGGGCGGGAAGGCTCTCGCCCCTCCTCCGGCCTGTCGCCATCGCGCCTTGGGTGGGGTTTGCCTGACCGGCGCTCATCCCGTGCGCCTTCGTCGGTGCGGCGCGCCCGATAAGGGGGGCGGCGGCTGCCGGCGTCGGCGTTCTCGCCCCTCTCCTTCCAGGGCGCCCTCGCGGGTGCACGTGCG
>JBCDCF010000433.1:0-4018 GCA_039182345.1 Pseudomonadota bacterium | reverse complement strand
GGTTGCGTTCGCAAGGCGCACCCCATGCTGCCGGCACTAGGGTGTCCAGCACATGATGCCCTACCGCTGAAGGCTCCAGCCGATCTGAAAACGCTCAGGGAAGAGATGGTGCCGCACGCCGGACTCGAACCAGCGACCCACGCATTACGAATGCGTTGCTCTACCAACTGAGCTAGTGCGGCTTAGAATGCAGGGACACCGTGTACACGCATTGCACGGGATGCTGCAACTGGCTTTGTGCACGCTATGTGGCTGCCGCTGCATCGCCTGAGACAGGAAGGGGCCGGCGGGGTAGAAAGGCGGCAAGAGCTGCCGCCACAATGCACACTGCCGAGGACACAAGGGAGAGGACCGCGAAGGTGGTGACAATCGCCTCGCCCCTGTCCGCTGCCTCGCCAATGGGTGCGGCAAACCCGCCATCGGCCACCCCCAGCTGGGCGCGGTAAAGGACACTGGCCACAAGGCCGAGAATGGCCACCGCCAGCAACCCTGCCACCCGCGCCACGGCGTTGTTGACGCCAGACGCGACGCCTGAAAAGTCCGGTCCCGCATCATTCAAAATCGCGGCGGAAAGAGGCGGGATCGCAAGTCCCATGCCGAGGCCAAAGACAAGCATGGCTGGAAACACGCTGCCCCAGTAGCTGGGGTTGGCGGCCGCATAGGCGAGGATGACGAACGCGGCGGCGACAATCAAAGGCCCTGCAATCAACAAGGGGCGCGCGCCAATACGGTCGGCCAGTCGCCCTGCAAAAGGCGAGACCACAGCCATCACCGCGGTGAACGGCAAGAACACCGCTCCTGCCAGGGTGGCCGACCAGCCGTGCGCCTCCATCATGGTGATGGGCAGGAAGAAGAAGACGCCGCTCAGCGCGAAGTAGACCAGAAGCGTTTCGGCGTTGGCGACCGAGAACGTGCGCGAGGCAAACAGCTGAAGGGGGAGCATCGGCTGCGCGGTGGCCCGCTGGTGGAGGACGAAGACCACCAGGACCACAATGCCGGCCGCCAGCGCTATCAGCGGAAGGGGCGCAACAAGACCGGCCGCTTCAGCAAGCGTGAAACCCAACGCAACGGCGCCGACGCCCAGAAACGCGAGGGCTGCGCCAAGGATGTCGAACCGGCCCTCGCCCCGCGGCGGATCGGCGGGTACCTTGGTCATCAGCAGGCAAAGGGCAAGGGCGGCAAAGGGGATGTTGATGTAAAATACCGCCCGCCAGGACCCAAGGTCGATAAGAAGCCCTCCGAGGATCGGCCCGAGCGCTGATGTGATGCCTGAGGCGGCCGCCCAGATGCCCACCGCTCGCCCCCGCTCCTCCTCAGGGAAATTGACGGCGATGAGGGCAAGGGAGCCTGGCACCATCAAGGCGGCCCCGAGGCCCTTCAGCGTGCGTGCGGCAATCAGCGTTTCGACGGTGGGAGCGATGGCGCACAGCATGGACGCGGCGGCAAACACGGCAATGCCGATGGCAAAGATCCGCCGTTTGCCGAACATGTCCCCCGCTGCACCGCCTGTCAGAAGGAAGGCGGAGAGGGCGAGCGTGTAGGCGTTCACCACCCACTGCATGGCCGAGAAAGGCGCGTCGAGACTGTCCCTGATCGGTGCGAGCGCGACGGTGATGATGGTGCCGTCGATGAAGCCGAGGCTCGACCCGAGGATCGCGACCGCCAGCACATACTTGCGCAAAGGCTTGGGGCAGGGTGTCGCCTCGCCGCGGCAAAGGGACTGGGTGATCACCATGCCTGCGCGCATTCCACCCCTCCCCTTAAAGCCCCAACCGGCATCAAAGGGTAACGCGATGGGGCGCAAAGGTCGCCCCCCGGAGAGGCGCAAAGGACGGCGTCACGCTGCCGCTGCCCTATGGAACGGAAGGACTGGCCAGCGAATGCAACGTGGTCAGGTCGGGGCCCGTCCCGCACACCGCGTGTGATGGTACGCGCCAGTCAGGCGACCACACACATCAACAGGGCTCGCGGGAACCTCTTCCGGTTGTCCGCCGTCAGTGGCCTGAGGCGGACAAAGGCGGGTCAGCCGCCCTTGTCGACGATGGAGACAAGGAGCGTCGGCTTGCGCACCACCACGTGGCGGGCCGACGGCAGCGCGATGGCCCCTCGTGCGCGCAGGTTGGAGAAGCCCCTGCACACCGTCTCCAGCGACAAGCCCAGATAATCGGCAATGTCCTGCCGGGGCATGGGAAGGTCGATGGTGGTAGCAAGGTGCCCGTCGCAGACCGCAGCGTCGGCCCGTGCCCATCGGCTCTTGGACAGGCGCAGCAGGAACTCGGCCACACGGGCCACCGCTTTTAGTGCAGCAAGGGCCGCCCCGTGGGCCTGGGCCCGCGCAAGCTCGGCTGCAAGCGTTTCCATCAGCCGGGCGTTGACCGCAGGGTCGGCTGTCGCAGCCAAGACGGCGCTCCGTTTGGCCGCCACAAGGCGCACCGGGGTGATGGTTTCACCGTTGGTGGCATGGGTGGGGCTATAGGAGAGGCCAAGACAATCGCCAATGGACTTGAAGCCCGTGACGGTGCGATGCCCATCGCGCCACAACATTGTCTCTCGCACAGTGCCTGAGACGATCTCGTAGACCCAGTCTGCCGGCTGATCCTGATGGATGAGCGTCGTCTGCTCGGGAACGTTGCGGGCAGCGGTCGCGATATCAAGGCTTGTGAGAAACCCAAGAGGCTCGCGCGGGCGGACCACCTGCCTGCACACCATGTGTGTAGCGGTGACATCATCCGTCCACGATGGCCTTTCCAGACCCGACATGCTGGTCCCCACCCCCTTGATCCGCACGCAAGGCGCTCGTCTCAGCGAGCGACGGCAGTCCCGGTGGATGGCGCGGCCTTTTCCACGGAACTTTGACGGCTGAATCAAAAAGATAACGGTGGGGCGGGCTTTTCCATTCGTTATGTCACCCATAAGACAAGGAGCGCCGTAGGGGATTGTCCTTACTGCGCGTGCGCCACACCTTGTGGACGCCGATAAAACCCGCGGCTGGCCTAGGCTTTTACGGCGAGCGGTTTAGCGCTCCCGCTCCAGGAAGAGGGCAACCTTGACGATGTCGGCAACGTTTGCCGCCTCCATTTTGCGCATCACACGGCCGCGGTGGATCTCCACCGTCCGCGGGCTGATGCCAAGTTCGCGCGCAATGCCTTTGGTGGTGATGCCTGCGGCAATGCCGTGGAAGACGTCCCTCTCACGGGGCGACAGGGTCTTGAAGCGCGCCTTGGCCGCCTCCTCCTCGGCGGTGAGGGGGCGGTGGGTGGCGACACTGGATTGTAACGTTGTGGCGCGGTCGAGCGCGGCGAACAGGTCGTGCCGGGTGAACGGCTTTTCCAGGAAATCCACGACGGAGGCGCGGATCGCCTGCTTGGCCATGGGAAGGTTTGCCTGTCCGCTCATGGCAATGGCAACAGGGTCCACTCCGTCGCCGCGCAGCGCTTCCAGAACATCAAAGCCGTCCGCATCGGCAAGGCAGATGTCGACGAGGAGGATGGGTCTGTCGTGCCGGCCGCGGCAGGCCGCGCGAAGGTCTTCTGGGCGCTCGAACGCGTCCACTCTATAGCCTGCCGCCTCCAGCAGCGAGCCAACGCCAATTCTCACCGAGCGGTCATCGTCAAGCAGAAAGACCTCGGCATGCTCTTCCATCACAGTCATCGGTCGCCCCGCGGCAAGGTGAGGACGAAGCGCGATCCCTCCGACGATGGCGCAAGGGTGATCGCCCCATTGTGAGCCCGTGCAAGACGTCGGCAGATCGAAAGGCCGACGCCAAGACCGTCAGGCTTGGTGGTGACCAAAGGCTCGAACATGTGCTCGGCCACAGTGGGCACGATGCCTGAGCCATTGTCGGTCACCACCACACGCACCGCCGCCTCGTCCAGATGGGTGGCGATGGTGATGGCAGGGCTTGCCGTATGCCTGACTACATCGAGCGCATTGGTGATGAGATTGATGACGATGATCTGAAGCTGCATCGGGTCGACCAGAAGCATCGTCAGAGCAGGGTCGGGCACGAAGGTGATGC
>JBCDCF010000432.1:0-4023 GCA_039182345.1 Pseudomonadota bacterium | reverse complement strand
GAGTTGTCGTACACCTCCCACATCATGGGCACGTCTGCCGTGGGCGGGATGATTGTTGCAGGGCCCGAAGGCTTCTCCAAAGCGCACTACCGCAAGTTCAACATCAAGTCCGAAGATCTGACCCCTGGCGACGACTTCGGCATGATGCGCGAGGTGCTGACCCGCCGCTTCTCAAGGCTCTTGAAGGAAGCGCCTCGCGGCGAAGCCCCGGCCACAGACGAGGAGGCCATGGGACCGTGGCCCGACCTGTTGCTGATTGACGGTGGGGCGGGCCAATTGTCGGCCGTTCTTGAGGTGCTGGCCGACCTTGGGATCACCGATGTGCCTGTGGTGGGCGTTTCCAAAGGTCGCGACAGGGACGCAGGGCGCGAGCAGTTTCACCGGCAGGGCGCGGCCCCCTTTCGCCTGCCGCCACGCGACCCTGTGCTTTACTACATCCAGCGCTTGCGGGATGAGGCGCACAGGTTTGCCATCGGCGCCCATCGCGCCAGACGCAAGAAGGCGATGACCGCCAACCCGTTGGACGAGATCGCAGGGGTGGGCACCGCACGCAAACGGGCGCTGTTGAAGCACTTCGGCACCGCCAAGGCCGTCGCCAAGGCGGGCATTGATGACCTCACCGCCGTCTCCGGCATTTCGGCCAGTGTTGCCAAGAAGGTCTACGACCATTTCCACGACAAGAACGGCGGTTGATCACACGTGCGCTTGCTGCCCAACATTTTGACCGTCTCGCGCTGCCTTGTGGTGGTGGCGATCGCCCTTTGCCTTGCCTGGCCATTCGGCGAGTTGCGCACGGCAGCCTTGATCCTTTTCGTTGTCGCGGCGGTGACGGACTGGCTGGACGGGTTCTTGGCCCGCGCCCTGTCCGTCACGTCAGACTTCGGGCGGATGCTCGACCCCATTGCCGACAAGCTCTTGTTTGCAGTGACGGCGTTGATGTTGTGCGCCAACGGCACCATCGACGGCTTCAATGCGTTTGCTGCCGCCATGATCCTTGCGCGCGAAATCGCCATTGCGGGCCTGCGCGAACACCTTGGGGCACGCGGGGTGACGGTGCCGGCAAGCCTTCTGGCCAAATGGAAGACCACCGTTCAACTGGTTGCCCTGGCGCTTTTGCTGGCGGCGCCTTTGCTGCCCCTGTCTGAGACGGTGAAGGTGCTTGGCCTGTTGGGCTTGTGGGCGGCGATGGTCATGACGATCTGGACCGGTGGACAATACGCTTGGGCCGCTCGCGCCGCCTGGGGCAAGGAGACCGCGCCATGAAGCTGAAATACTTCGCATGGGTCCGTGAAAGGATTGGCGTTGAGGAGGAAGAGCGCGACCTTCCCGCCCACGTCAACACGGCAGGCGACTTGATCCATTGGCTGAAGGGGGAGGGAGAGAACTACGCTTACGCCCTGGAAAAGGCCGACTTCATTCGCGTGGCCGCCGACCAAAAGCATGTCCGCCATGACGCCTCCATTCGCGAGGCGGACGTCGTTGCCCTGTTTCCCCCCATGACAGGGGGTTGAGTCAGGCCGATGATTGCTGTCAGCGTCACTTCAGAGCCCCTTGCGACGGACGCCATTGTGGCAAGTCTCGGGGCCGATGGGGACACTGGCGCGGTGGCAAGCTTCGTTGGCCTGTGTCGCGGCGAAGGCGGTCGCCTCAAAGGGCTTGAGTTGGAGCATTATCCGGGGATGGCCGAAGCCGAAATCGAGAGGATTGCGGCGATCGCCAAGGATCGATGGCCAGTGGACGGGATTGTGGCGGTCCACCGCCACGGCCTTGTCCTTGCGGGCGAGCCCATTGTGGTGGTGGCCGCCCGCTCCCGCCACAGGGATGCAGCGTTCGACGCGGTCCGTTTCGTCATGGATTTTTTGAAGACGAACGCGCCGTTCTGGAAGCGCGAGCACCTGCTGGACGGCACATTCGGCGGGTGGATCGAGGCGAAATCGCGCGACGACGAGGCCACCGCCCGCTGGGTCAGTGGGTAGACCGGCCCGCTATCAGGGCGGGCCGGCCGAAGGTCAGTGCGCAACGGTGATGCAGTGCTCACCGTCATCGAACAGGTGGATGTTGTCCCGCCGGGCACGCAGGTGAAGAACATCGCCAAGCTTTGCCGTGTGGTCACCTGGCGCGCGCACCGACACTTCGCCCACACCGTCCACGTCCACATAGTAGAAGCTGTCGCCGCCAAGATGTTCGGCGACGACGATTGGGCCCGAGAAGTCCGCCTCCTCCGACCCCGTCAGCGCAATGTCCTCCGGCCTGATGCCAAGCTGGACGGGCTTGCGCTCGGCCATCACCGTACGTTCGGTCTGAAGCTGGGTGGGGCCCACATGGACGGACTGGGCCGACCCGTTGGGCTGGCACGCCAACACATTCATGGTCGGCGAGCCGATGAAGGTGGCAACGAAGATGTTGGACGGGTTGCGATAAAGGTCCAAAGGCGCACCCATCTGCTCGATCTTGCCGGCAGAGAAGACGACAATCCGGTCCGCCAAAGTCATCGCCTCCACCTGGTCGTGGGTGACGTAGATCATTGTGGCCTCAAGCTTTGAGCGAAGCCTTGCAATTTCGATGCGCATTTGCACCCGCAAGGCCGCATCAAGGTTTGACAAGGGCTCGTCGAACAAGAACGCCGACGGGGCGCGCACAATCGCCCGGCCGATGGCAACGCGCTGGCGCTGACCGCCAGACAGGTCCTTGGGTTTGCGCTCAAGCAGCGGTTCAAGCCGAAGTATCGAGGCCGCATCGTCCACCGCCGCTTTGATCTCGCTCTTGGAGGCGCCTGCGACCGACAAAGGGAAGGCCATGTTCTCGCGCACCGACAGATGCGGGTAGAGCGCGTAGGACTGGAACACCATGGAAAGGCCGCGTTCGGGCGCCGACAGGGCGGTGACGTCCTTGCCGTCGATTTCGATGCGCCCGCTCGTCACCTCCTCAAGCCCTGCGATGAGCCGCAACATGGTGGACTTGCCGCAGCCTGACGGGCCGACGAAGACCACGAACTCTTTGTCTTCGATGGAAAGGTCGACGCCCTTGATCACCTCAAGGGTGCCGAACGCTTTGCGGATGGTTTTCAGGTCAATCCGTGCCATTGGTGTTCCTCGCCCAGTCCAGCCATGCTGCAGCGGTCCATGTGAAGTTGCCGCCGCCCAGGGGCGCCCCGTCGAGGGGGCTATAGTATTCGTGAAAGCCGCCCGTCATGACGAGCGCGTGGGAATCGGCGCGCAGCTTGGCCGCGCGATCCGTGTCGCCTCTCTCTTCAAATCCCATAGCAATCAGCCAGTTGACGACGAGCCAGACGGGTCCGCGCCAGTAGCGCTTTTCGTCAAAGGCAGGGGCGGCGGGGTCGTAGCTCGGCACCATGTACTGGCAGGCGTCCCGCATCCTGTCGAAGTGGGCTGTGAGCGCCTGTGTCTTGGCCCCATCAAGAGGGCCCGCCACAAAACTAAGGAAGCTGGCGCTGGAAATGTATTCGCCCCTATGTCCTGTGCGGGTGTCGAGGGTGGTGAAGGCGCCGAGTGTGTCCGACCACAAGGCGTCGAGGCCTTTTTCAAGGTCGCCCAGTCGCGTTCGTGCGGTCTGGGCGATGTCATCGCGCCCGTTGGCCTCCGAAAGGGCGATCAACGCCCGCTCCGCCCGCATGAGGATTGCCGTCATCCCCGGGTCGCAGACGAAGAACGGCGAGGTGTCGCGCAGTTTGACTTGATCCCAACCGACGGAACGGCCGAACTCCACCAACGCGATGTATCGGTCGTACTGCGCTTTCGTGGGGCGCATGGCCGCGTCGATGTGGGAGAGGTCACGCCGCTCGAACGGGGTCACATTGTCGGCCGACACCGCGGCAAGGGGGGAGTCCCAGTCGGGCACATTGTCCCTGCCGGATTCCCAGGGGTGGACGACGCCGATGGCTCCCGTCTTCGGGTCGTTCCGGGCCGTCGCAAACCAGGCATGCCAGCGATCGGCCGCGTCCAACAGGGGAAGGAGGCGTGCGCCGGCAAGATGACCACGGGTCGCCAGAAGCTGCGCGGCAAT
>JBCDCF010000431.1:0-4040 GCA_039182345.1 Pseudomonadota bacterium | reverse complement strand
GGTCACATCGGTGCCGCTGCGCTCCACCTTCGCTTTGCCGTTGGTAAGTATGATGTCGTAAATGGCCGGCACATCGATGCTGTGGCCTTAAAGGATTTCGTTTTCCATAAAAACGACGGGGTTCGGATCGTTGATGGCCGCCTTCAAAAGTCCTTTGGCGTCAGTGGCCGAATAAGGTTGGATGACCCTCAGGCCGGGCACATGGGAGTACCAGGCCGCATAGTCCTGGCTGTGCTGGGCGGCAACGCGGGCGGCGGCACCGTTCGGTCCGCGGAAGACAATCTGACACTTGATGAAACCGCCCGACATATAGTGGGTCTTGGCGGCGGAGTTGATGATCTGGTCCATCGCCTGCATGGCGAAGTTGAAGGTCATGAACTCCACAATGGGCTTGAGGCCGGCCATGCCTGCGCCTACACCAAGGCCGGTGAAGCCGTGTTCGGTGATGGGCGTGTCCACCACGCGGCGGGCGCCGAACTCTTCCAGCAAGCCCTGGCTGACCTTGTAGGCGCCCTGGTACTCGGCCACCTCCTCGCCCATGAGGAAGACCTCTTCGTCCTTGCGCATCTCTTCGGCCATGGCATCGCGCAGGGCCTCGCGCACGGTCATCTGTTTCATCTCAGTGCCTTCGGGCACGTCAGGCTCGGGCGGCTGATCGTCAGGCATTTCCGCAGGGCCTGGACCTGATGCCGGGGCAGCGGGCGCCCGCGGGGCTTCCGCCGAGAGGCTCCCTGTCACGTCGGGGCCATCGCCTTTGGCAGACGCGGCGCCGCCGGCATTGCCATTGGCGGGCTTTGCGGCGGCGCTGATGTCAGATTCGCTCTCACCGTCTTCAAGCAGGACGGCAATGGGCGTGTTGACGGGAACGCCCTCGGTCCCCTCGTCCACCAGGATCTTGCCGAGCTTGCCCTCGTCGACCGCCTCCACCTCCATGGTGGCCTTGTCGGTCTCGATCTCGGCGATCACGTCGCCGGCCGACACGTCGTCGCCGACGGCCTTCAGCCATTTGGCGAGCTTGCCCTCCTCCATGGTGGGGGACAGGGCGGGCATCAGGATCTCGGTGGGCATAGGTTGGTCTTCTTGATTGCAGGTCGCGGGGCTGTCGGGGTCAGCACCTGACCGGAAGGGGGTGCGAAGGGCTGGGCCGATGGGACGGTTGCGGTGCCTAGCTCACCACGTCGGTCCACAACTCGCTCGGATCGGGCTCGGGCTCTGACTGGGCGTACTCGGCCGCAGCGTTCACGGTTTCGCGCACGGACTTGTCGATGGACTTGATGTCATCCTCAGCGACACCGTGCTCTTTCACCAGAATGTCGCGCACGTGGTCGATGGGGTCTTTCTTGGTGCGGTACTCATTCACCTCATCGCGGGTGCGGTACTTGGCGGGGTCTGACATGGAGTGACCGCGATAGCGGTAGGTGAGCATCTCAAGGATGTAAGGCCCCTCCCCGCTTCTGGCGTGGCCAAGGGCGCGGGTGACGGCGGCGCGCACGTCCTCCACCTTCATGCCATCCACCTGCTCGCCAGGAATGCCGAAGGAACGGCCGCGCTGGGACAGGTCCGTGGTGGCTGAGGCCCGCTCGATGCTGGTGCCCATGCCGTACTTGTTGTTCTCGATGACGTAGACCACGGGAAGGCGCCAGAGCTCGGCCATGTTGAAGGCCTCGTACACCTGGCCCTGGTTCGACGCGCCGTCGCCGAAATATGTGAGGGAGACCGCGCCGTTGCTGCGATACTTGTTGGCAAAGGCAATGCCTGTGCCTAAAGGCACCTGTGCACCCACGATGCCGTGCCCGCCGTAAAAGTTCTTATCCACGGAGAACATGTGCATGGAGCCGCCCTTGCCCTTGGAATAGCCAGAGGCGCGGCCCGTCAACTCAGCCATCACACCTTTGGGATCCATCCCCGTGGCAAGCATGTGGCCGTGGTCGCGGTAGCCTGTGATGACCTGATCGCCATCCTCCATGGCCATCTGGGCGCCCACCACCACGGCCTCCTGGCCGATATAAAGGTGGCAGAACCCGCCGATCAGCCCCATGCCGTAGAGCTGGCCGGCCTTTTCCTCAAAGCGGCGGATGAGGAGCATTTCTTCGTAAGCGTGGCGGTAGGCCTCGACCGTGAAGTCCGCGGCCTCCGTGTCCGCGGATTTGGCAACCGCCTCCTCCGCCTCGATTACGGGGGTGTCCTCAGTCATCGCGTCTGCCCTTGGCCAATCGTTTTGTAGGAAACTATCGCGCACGACCCGCTTAGGGAAGTGAAGCCGTTCGCCAATGGTTGCCCAAGCACGCTGGCGGCGGCCTTACAATGGCGGTCACGATGTCGCTGGGGCGCTGATGTGACGGGGTCACAGGTGGTTTGGCGCGCCTCTCCGCCCGGCCGGCCCCAGCGCGCAAACGCCGCAAAGGCTCAGCGGGAAACGAGGGCCTGGGAGACAGGCTGCCGCTCTGCCTGAGGGGTGTGGAAGATGACGATCTCGTTGGCGTGGGCCATGTTGAGTTTGGCCCTTGCCCTTTCGTCCAGAAGGTCCGCATCAAGGGCCCCTACCCGCAAACGCTCCACACGCGCCTCAAGGGCTTGGCGCTGGGCGATGAGATCGGCGAGCACCGCCTGCCTGGCGGCACGCTCGGCACGCATCTCTTCACGCGCATCGTGGCTGAAGTCGCCGCGGGTGCCCTGCCAGCCGAAATAGCCGGCAACTGCGCACAAAATCACAGGCAGGATGAGCGCTTTGAAGGGCGAGCGACGGCGCAGGCGGGTGGGCATTGGCAGGTTCCGTTCAGCGCCGACACCCTACCCCCGGCCGCCTTAACGAGGGGTTTCGCCCGCCCCCTCATGGCCCCCGCCGACGGTGCGCAGATACGCCTTGCCGCAGGCGAGCGCCAACGTGCGCACACGGCCGATATAGCCCTGCCGCTCGGTGACGGAGATCACCCCGCGCGCATCCAGAAGATTGAAGATGTGCGAGGCTTTGATGCACTGGTCGTAGGCGGGCATCGCCATCAGGTGCGCGTCACCCTCTGCGCCCGATTCGCCCGCCTCCAAGAGGGCCGCACACTCCGCCTCGGCATCGCGAAAGTGACGCAGCAGCATCTCTGTGTCGGCATGCTCGAAATTGTAGCGCGAGTACTCCTGCTCGGCTTGCAGGAACACCTCGCCATAGCTGACGCGCGGGGTGGTGCCGGTGGCGGGGACGTAGGTCAGATCGTAAACATTCTCAACGCCTTGCACGTACATGGCAAGCCGTTCCAGGCCGTAGGTAAGTTCGCCCGAGACGGGGCGGCAGTCCACCCCGCACACCTGTTGGAAATAGGTGAACTGGGAGACCTCCATCCCGTCGCACCAGCACTCCCACCCAAGACCCCAGGCGCCGAGGGTGGGGCTTTCCCAATCGTCCTCCACAAAGCGGATGTCGTGGATGGAAAGGTCAATCCCGATGGCCTCAAGGCTTTCAATATAAAGGGCCTGAAGGTCAGGCGGGCTCGGCTTCAAGAGCACCTGGAACTGGTAGTAGTGCTGCAAGCGGTTGGGGTTTTCCCCATAGCGCCCGTCGGTGGGACGGCGTGAGGGCTGCACATAGGCGGCCCGCCATGGTCGTGAGCCCAGCGCACGCAGTGTGGTAGCGGGGTGAAAGGTGCCTGCCCCCACCTCCATGTCGTAAGGCTGAAGCACCGCGCAGCCCTTTTGGGCCCAAAAGCCCTGGAGCGCGAGGATCATCGCCTGGAAGGATGCGCGCGGGTCGCCGCCGGCACCATTGAAGGCTGCCTCGCGCTCAAGGGGTGCGGCGGCAAGGTCGGTCATGATGGTCGCTCTTTCGTCTCGCGCAGCGGAAGGCGGCGCACGCAATGGCACGGGCGGACCAATCCAACACCCGCGCCGTCATTGCAACCACTTGAGGCGCAGCGCGTCCTTGCCAGAGCGCGCCTTGGGACTTTGCTGCGGGCCGGTCCCGGCTAAAGGACGAGACCGTCCACAGGGCGCACACCTTGGGTTTCGGGGAAGACGTGGCTGCCGAGAGCGGCCTTGTCGAGGCCCAGATGGTC
>JBCDCF010000430.1:0-4042 GCA_039182345.1 Pseudomonadota bacterium | reverse complement strand
GCCGAGCGCCAGGGCCTGAGCGCCACGCGGCTTCTGCCGGACGCGCCCGCCGTCGACCTTTTGAACGCACAGCTGTCCCAACTGGCGGGGGACGGTGAGGCGGCGAAGGCCCGCTTCCTGTCCCTATCGCGCGAACCTTCAACGCGTCTGGTGGGCCTGCGCGGGCTCCACGTGGAGGCGCTGCGGGCCGGCGATCTTCCTGCCGCTCGCGCCCATGCAAGGGCCGCGTTTGCCTTGGACGGGACAGTGCCTTGGGCCGCCCAAGCCGCCTTCGATGCGGCAACGGCTGAGCGCAACTGGACCGAAGCGCTCGCCGTGTTGGAGCACAACGGCAAGGCGCGCATCATCGACAAGGGGGCAGCGCGCAGGCTCCGCGCGGTGTTGTTGACGGCCGAGGCGCGCGACTGTCTCAGCCACGACCGTCCCCGCGCAGGCAAACTGGCGCTGGAAGCCCACGGCCTTGCCAAAGACCTTGTTCCCGCCGCCGTCACTGCCGCGGACGTCCTTGGCGAGAAGAGCCGCCGTCAGGCCGAGAGCATTCTTGAAGAGACGTTTCGTGTCTTCCCGCACCCCGAAATTGCCTCTGCCCACGCGGCGTTGCCTGGGCCTCAGACGGGGCAGGACGCCGTGCGCCGCGCCAGTGGGCTGGCAAACCTTGCCAAAGGCCACCTTGAGGGCGCACTGGCGTTGGCAAGGGCCGCGTTGTCGGCCCGCCAGTTCGAGGCGGCGCGGGACGCCTTGCGGCCCTTCCTCGACAGTGGGCCACCTCAAAGGGTGTGCACGTTGATGGCCGAAATCGAAGCCGCAGAACATGGCGATGAGCCGCGTGTGCGGCTTTGGCTGATTCGTGCCCTCAAAGCCCCGCGCGACCCTGTGTGGATTGCCGATGGCGTGGTTTCGGCCGCGTGGGACGCCGTCTCCCCGGTCACAGGCGTGTTGGACCGCTACGAGTGGCGCATTCCCTATGACGGTGTGGCGGCGGCAACGGTGGTTGACCTCACCGCCCTTGGCACAGATGGCGGCGCCGCCCTGCCGGTACGGTCAGACGAGGACGGCCATGCCCGCGCCTCCGTTCCTTCCACAGGACCCTGATCTATTCCGCGGCGATGGGGATCGGCGCCCGCTCAGCCTTACACGCTTCGATCTTGGCGTCGATAGCGGCAAGAACGGTTTGCGCGAAAGGCCCTGTGTGCGCGTAGGCCGCCAGCGACATGAACACCGCTTCCAGCGAACGCGTGTCGCGGCGGGCGGCGTGCAGCACCGTCCCCCAATAAAGCCGCTTGCCTGAGCGTGCGGCAATGCCCATTGCCCAGGACAGGCGCATCACGAAGATGGCGTTCTTCCAGAAGCCGGAGCGCAGAACGTCGATGTTGGCGTGCTCGAACTTCAACAGATCGGCCAGCCTGCGCACCCGCTTGTGGTAGGATTTGAGGTTGTAGGTGCGCGCCACGACGGTTCGGAAGTCGGTGAGGATTTCCTCACGCGGTCGCAGCGTCTCGAAGTTGAGGCCCTGGGTGCACTGGTCGGCGGTGACGTCCGAGGCGATGGCCTCCGCCGTCGGCGCAGGGTGGAGGCGGCCTTCGCGGGCAAGACGGCGCGTCAGTTCCGTCTCAGGCAGCGCGTAGAGGAGGCCCACCATGGCAATGGGGATGGCAGCCTCGTCAATCAGGTCTGCCACCGCGTCGCCAACGGCGCCTTTTTCCTCATCGAACCCGACGATGAAGCCTGCCAGCACCGCAAGGCCGTTGTCGTAGACGCGGTGCACGCTCTCGGCGATGTCGCGCTTGGTGTTCTGCTTTTTCTTCGTGGCGGCAAGGACATCGGGGTCGGGGCTCTCGATCCCGATGAAGACGCCGATGAAGCCGGCCTTGGACAGCATCGCCATCAGGTCGTTGTCGTCGGCAAGGTTGAGGGAGGCCTCGGTGGAGAAGTCGAACGGGTGGTTGCGCTCTTCCTGCCAGCGGATCAGTTCGGGCAGGAAGGCTTTCACCGCCTTCTTATTGCCGATCAGATTGTCGTCCACGAAGTTGATGTGGCCGCGATAGCCAAGCTCGTAGATGGCGTCGAGCTCGGCGAGGATCTGCTCGTTGGTCTTGGTGCGCGGGCGGCGGCCGAACAGCTCGATGATGTCGCAGAACTCGCAGGTGAAGGGGCACCCACGGGAGTACTGCACCGTCATTTGCAGGTACTTGGAACGGTTCAGCAATTCAAACCGCGGGATGGGCGATTGGGTGACGTCGGCCTTATACTTTTCCGCATCCAGCCGCACCTTCTCGACGCCGGCGCGCCATGCGGCGATGAACTCGTCGATCACCCCTTCCGCCTCGCCCACCACAACAAAGTCGGCGTGGGTGTAAAGGTGGGAGCTGGACATCACGTCAGGCCCGCCGACGGCGACCTTTTTGCCCAGCGACTGCGCCCATTCCACCATGTGCAACAGATCGCCGCGCTGGGGCAACATGCCACCCGTCATCACGAGATCGCAGGCGAGGACGTCAGCCTCGGTCAACTCCTCCACGTTACGGTCCACGATGCGCACGGGCCAGTCCGCCGGCAGCATCGCGGCCACGGTGGCAAGGCCCAAAGGGGGCATCGGGTACTCGGCGCCGTAAAGGCGCGAGGTGGGCTCGAACGACCAGAACGAGCCGCCCATGAATTTCGGGTGGACCATGAGCACCCGCGGAACGCCTGTGCGCGGCGTCAAATCCCCGGTGTCCCAGTGCGGTTTGGTCTCAGCGCTTTCGGCCATGACGATCCGATCCATACTCACCCATTGCGTCTACACCTATAGCGGTAAACGCAGAAGTCGTCATGGGGCGCTGTGTTCAGGCTGGTCTGATGGCATAAAGATTTCTTTATATCATTGCGCAGAGGTCGGCGCGGCCCTATACACCGCTCGACCAACACGGGAATTCGTCATGAGTGCCGCGAGCGCGAACTACGTCGTTAAAGACATTGGCCTGGCCGATTATGGCCGCACGGAAATCGGGATCGCCGAGGTGGAGATGCCCGGTCTGATGGCCGTGCGTGAGGAGAACGCCGAGGCCAAGCCGTTGAAGGGCGCGCGCATTGCCGGCTCTTTGCACATGACGATCCAGACGGCTGTGCTCATTGAAACGCTGACGGCCCTTGGCGCCGAGGTGCGGTGGGCCTCCTGCAACGTGTTTTCCACGCAGGACCATGCGGCCGCCGCCATTGCCGCCAGCGGCGTCCCCGTCTTTGCCGTCAAGGGCGAAACGCTGGACGAGTATTGGGCCTACGCCGACCGCATCCTCGACTGGGGTGACGGCGAGACCTGCAACATGATCCTCGACGATGGCGGCGATGCGACGCTCCTCGTCATGCTCGGCGCCAAGGCCGAGACCGACAAGAGCGTCCTCGACGATCCCAAGAACGAGGAAGAAGAGGCCCTGTTTGCGACAATTCGCGCACGGCTTGAGCAGGACCCCACGTTCTACTCGCGCTGCCGCGATGCCATCCGCGGTGTCTCCGAAGAGACCACCACAGGCGTCCTTCGGCTTTATCAGCTGGAGAAAAAAGGCGAGCTGCCGTTCCCGGCCATCAACGTGAACGACAGCGTGACGAAATCGAAGTTCGACAACAAGTATGGCTGCCGGGAGAGCCTGGTGGACGCCATCCGCCGCGGCACCGACGTGATGATGGCCGGCAAGGTCGCCGTCGTTTGCGGCTATGGCGATGTGGGCAAAGGCTCTGCCGCATCGTTGGCAGGGGCGGGTGCGCGTGTGCTCGTCACCGAGATCGACCCCATCTGCGCCCTTCAGGCGGCCATGGACGGGTTCGAGGTGGTGACGCTGGAAGATGCAGCGCCCCGCGCCGACATCGTGGTGACGGCAACAGGCAACAAGGACGTTGTCACCGTGGACCACATGCGCGAATTCAAGGACATGGCGATCGTCTGCAATATCGGCCACTTCGACAATGAGATCCAGGTTCAGGCCCTGCGCAACATGAAGTGGAAGAACGTCAAGCCGCAGGTGGACTTGATCGAGTTTCCTGGCGGCAAGCGGATGATCCTCCTGTC
>JBCDCF010000429.1:0-4060 GCA_039182345.1 Pseudomonadota bacterium | reverse complement strand
GGGCGGCATGCAGCAGCGCGCCAACCTGTGCCGCGCCCTCATTCACGACCCCGTCCTGTTGATGTTGGACGAGCCGTTCGGCGCGCTCGATGCCTTCACCCGTGAAGAGCTTTGGGGCGTCATGCAGGACTTGCACGACCAGAAGAGTTTTACCGTCATCCTCGTCACCCATGACCTGCGTGAGGCGGTCTACCTGGCCGACCGCATCTTCGTCATGAGCGCGCGGCCGGGGCGCATCATCGTCAACCAGGAGGTGCCGTTCCCGCGCCCTCGGCCTGCCGACATCATCTACGACCGCGATTTTGTTGAGCTGGTGCAGGAGCTTCGCAGCCACATTGCCGATGCGCGCAAGGAGGCCGCGTGAGAGAGCTTCTCACCTCCCCGCGCCTTGCCCCTTTCGTCTATACCGTTGCGCTCTTCGTGATCTGGGAGGGTGTGGTGCGGCTTGCGGGTGTGCCCGTCTTCGTGCTGCCGCCCCCCACCACCATTTTCGGCGCCATCGTCCAGTACTGGCCTGCCATCTGGAAGAACTCCCTCGTCACCTTGTGGACGACGATCGCAGGCTTTGGCCTTGCCGTGGTGGGCGGCCTTGCCCTCGGTCTCCTGGTGGGCTGGTCGAAGAACATTTACGCAGGCCTTTACCCGTTGATGGTGGGGTTCAACTCCATCCCCAAAGTGGCGGTGGTGCCGATCCTCATCATCTGGTTCGGGATCGGCGTCGTGCCGGCCATCATCACGGCCTTCCTCATCGCCTTCTTCCCCGTGGTGGTGAACGTTGCCACAGGCCTTGCCACAATAGAGCCCGAGATGGAGGACGTGCTGCGCGCCCTTGGCGCCTCCAAGTGGGACATCATGACGAAGATCGGCATTCCGCGCGCACTGCCTTACTTCTTCGGCTCCTTGAAGGTGGCGATCACTCTTGCCTTCGTGGGCTCCGTTGTGTCGGAGACCATTGCGGCCAACGCAGGGCTCGGCCACATGATGTTGTCGGCCCAGTCCCAGTTCAACGTGCCTTTGGTGTTCGCGGGGCTGTTGATGCTCGCCGTGGAGGGAATTGCCATGTACGCCGTGATGGCCCTGATCGAGGCCCGCACCACACGCTGGGCACGCCGCGGCAACCAGGCGGTCTGAGAAAGATGGCAGGCCGCCTCACCACCCACGTTCTGGACACCGCCAACGGCGTTCCCGCCGAAGGCATGGCCATCGTGTTGAGCGATGGCGAGGGCAAAACCCTTGCCAGCGCCACCACCAACCACGATGGCCGCCTCGACGGTCCCATCCTCTCCGACGAAGCGTTTGTTGAGGGCCGCTATGCCCTCGCTTTTTCGGTGGCCGCTTATTTTCGCGCACGGGGAACGGCGCTCCCCGATCCGCCTTTTCTGGAGGAGGTGGTGGTGCAATTTGGCATTGCCGACAGGGCAGCGCATTATCATGTGCCGCTCCTGGTCTCCCCTTACGGGTACAGCACCTATCGCGGCAGCTAGAGCGGTTTGTGAGTGAGGGACGCGCCGGCCATGACCCCCGCCCCTTCGTCAGCGATCCACATGGTGGTCAACGGAACCGCCGTGACCGTCGAGGGCGCGCCGCCCACCCTCACCCTGTTGGAATGGCTGCGCGCCAACACCATGACAGGCACCAAGGAAGGCTGCGCCGAGGGCGATTGCGGCGCCTGCACCATCGCCCTTCGGACCGTTGATGGGGGACGGCTCCTCACCCGGCCGGTGAACGCGTGCATCATGCCCCTTGCCATGGCCCACGGCGCGGCCGTTGTGACGGTGGAGGGCATCTCCACCCCCATGCACCCTGTGCAAAGACAGATGGCAACCCGCCACGCCTCCCAGTGCGGCTTCTGCACGCCAGGATTTGTCATGAATCTGTGGTCCCGCCCCCAAGGCGAACCCACGGACCGACAAACCCTTGAGGACAGGCTTGCGGGCAACCTGTGCCGCTGCACCGGTTACGGCCCCATCCTTCAGGCCGCCAAAGGCGCCGCGCAGGATGCGGACGCTCTCGCCGACCCTGCGGCGGACGCCGCCCTTGCGGACACATTGTCGGCCATCGGCCCGCTCCAGTATGAGGCGGAGGGGCGCACCGTCATCGTCCCCTTGCGCGAGGCGGACCTTGCCGCAGCGCTCAGCGACCATCCCGATGCCACCCTCATTGCAGGCGCGACGGATGTGGGGCTGTGGGTCACCAAGAACCTTTATGACCCTGCCGTTGCCGTCTTCTTGCACCGCGTTGAGGCGCTTCAAACCATCCGCGCCGACGAGCACCAATTGAGCGTTGGCGCAGGCGTCCGCCTTGCCGACCTTCATCGCGCGGTCGCCCCGCACCACCCCGCCCTTTCTGAACTGCTGCGCCGCTTCGGCGGCCTTCAGGTGCGCAGCGCAGGGACGGTCGGTGGCAACATTGCCAACGGCTCGCCCATTGGCGATCTCCCACCGGCGCTGATCGCCACAGGCGCCACGCTGACCCTTGCCTCCAAAAAGGGCGAGCGCACGCTGCCTTTGGAAGACTTCTTCATCGCCTATGGCCGTCAGGACAGGGCGCCTGGTGAGTATGTGCGCGCTGTCCACATCCCCCTTGAAGGGCTGAAACGTCTATCCTGCCACAAAGTGTCCAAGCGCTTTGATTCCGACATCACCGCCGTCCTCGGCTGTTTCGCGCTCACCCTGGAGGATGGCGTTGTTGCCGACGCGCGCTTGGCCTTCGGCGGTATGGCGGGGACGCCCGCCCGCGCCCAGCGCGCAGAGGCGGCCCTCATGGGCCGCCTTTATGACGAGGACGCCGTTGCCGCAGCAGCGGACGCCCTTGTTGAAGACTTTGCCCCCATCGACGACCAGCGCGCCTCGGCACCCTATCGAATGCTGGTCGCGCAAAACCTCCTGCGCCGGGACCATATGGAGCGCACAGGCAGCGCCCCGTTGACCCGCCTTCCAGGGTCGGCCATCGACCCATTGGCGGCTTGAGGATGGACGAGCCCCTCCCACGCCCCAAGCCCGAAGGTCGCGATCCGCCCGCCACCACAGAGCGTTCGCCCAGGCTGTCCAGTCATCAGCCCATCCCTCACGATTCGGCCGAAAAGCACGTGACGGGCCGCGCCACCTACGCCGACGATGTGGCCGAGCCGTCGGCCCTCCTCCATGTGCACATCGCCTACGCCGACTTTGCCTGCGGCAGCGTTGCTGTCGACCTCACACACGTTGCAACGGCCGAAGGGGTGGTGAGCGTCCTCACCGGTGATGATGTGCCAGGCGAAAACAATGTGGGCCCCGTGCGGCACGATGAGCCGATGCTCGCCCTCACCGGCGGCAAGGGCGAGGTCCACTTCCACGGCCAGCCTTTGTTTGCCGTTGTGGCCACCTCCCGCCGCGCCGCCCGCGTCGCCGCACGCCTTGCCGTCGTCGAGGCGCACAAACGCCCACCCGTTGTCACCATCGCCCAGGCCATTGAAGCCGGAAGCGCCGTGGAAGACCCCTACCGCATGGCCCGCGGCGACGCCGACGCTGCCATCAAGGCCGCCCCCCACACCATCGAAGGCAAGATGGAGGTGGGCGGCCAGGAACACTTTGCCCTTGAGGGGCAGATCGCCATCGCCACTCCAGGCGAGGACGATGAGATGCACGTCCTGTCCTCCAACCAGCACCCTTCGGAGTGTCAGGAGGTGGTGGCAAGGGTCCTTGGCGTCCCCTGCCATGCGGTGACCGTCGAGGTGCGGCGGATCGGCGGCGGCTTCGGCGGCAAGGAAACCCAAGGCAACCTCGTGGCAGCCGTTGCCGCCCTTGCCGCCCGCCTGTCGGGACGGCCTGTAAAGGTGCGGCTCGACCGTGACGATGACACCATCATCACAGGCAAGCGGCACGACTTTCTCATTGAGTATCGCGCAGGCTTTGACGAGAAGGGGCGGCTCACCGGCGTCCACTTCACCCAGCACGCCCGGTGCGGCTGGTCGCTGGATTTGTCCCGCGCCATCTGCGACCGCGCCATGTTCCACGCCGACAACTGCTACTTTGTGCCGGCGCTTGAGGTCGTCTCCCACCGCTGGCGCACCAACACATGC
>JBCDCF010000428.1:0-4071 GCA_039182345.1 Pseudomonadota bacterium | reverse complement strand
CCCGACACGGTGGCCCGGTCATGGATTGCGCATATGCTTCCTGTGATGCGGCTCATCGAACGGTGTCCTGAACGCGTGCATGTGGTCTCGGTCGGGCGCCTCACGGGCGATGCGTCCATCGCCATCGAGCTGACGGAACGCTTCGGCCTACCGCTCGCCCCCGTTGCACTCGCCGAGACATTTCAAGACGGCCTTTTCAGCGCAGACGATGCCGTCGATGTCCAACTCTCGAGCGACACGGAAGTTCTGGCCGAACGGGTCTGGTCCGCCTTAAAGGCAAGCGTGCGCCATGCCGAAGCGCAGGCACAGGCCGCCTAAGGTGGACGCGCTCGTTCGCCCCCTGGGCCAGCCCGCGCCCGCCCGTTGCCGTATCGCCGCCTTCGGCCGGGGCGGGTCGGGTCCTGACATCGACCCGTCCGTGAACTGGAGCGGCGATGAGCGCGCCTTGTATGACACTGCGGCCACCGCGCTGGTGGTCACCGACCTGAGGCTTCTCAGCGATTTGACGCTGGTGGTCCTCTCGGCGCGACCGACCCTGTTTGTCATCAACGATCCGCGCGACCTTCCCCACTACCGCCTTCTTCTCCAGCGGCGTGAACTGGTTTTGACGCCTGCCGATGCAGTCCATGTGACCGGCGCAGCGCGTGGCGCTCCTTTGCCAGCCGGCCTCGGCGAACACCTGGTGGACGACCCTTCGGCGTGGGTTGCCGCCGGTGGCACGGCCCGCAGCCTGAAAGGGCCGCTTAAGGCGTTCGGCCTTGTGGGCAAATCGCGGCTGACGGAGCTCGCCCAGCGCGCCAACGGCCTTGCCCTCCCCAGCGTTCAGCACTTCTGGCGCCTCATTGGCGAGAACGGCAGTCTTGCTCAGTTGGCCATGCGCACAGCGGCCATGGAGCGGGTCGGGGCAGGCGGCCCTTTGGACCGCTTCTCGCCAACCCTTTTGTTTCTCGACCCCGCCCACTGCGAAGACCTCCGCGCCCTCCCTCTCCCCCAATCGGTGACCGTGGTGGCGCCGTTCACCCTTCCAAGAGGCCAGCCTTTGGAGTTTTTGATCAGCCAAATCAAAGATGCGCGGCCTGAGCCGTTCCACCTCCACAGGGTGGCCTCGCTCATGGATGTGGACGACGTGACCCTCGGCATCGTTTACGGCGAGTTCGTGGTGTGAGCGGGCGCTGCTACATTGTCGCCAACATGCTGCCGCCGCACTTTGGCTGGCACACGCGCGCCCCTAGCCTCCGGGCCGAGCAGTTGGCCGCACAGGCCCGCACAGTGTTCGATGACGTGCGCTACCTGATCTTTCAAGAGCGCCACAACCTCCTCAAGTCACAGCAGGGATTTTGCGTTCTTACCACCGCCAAGCCCGATACCGTTGTGCTGCGGCGCGATGGGTTCGAGGCGTTCGTGAACCGCATCCCCAAGGCGACCTTTGTGTTTTCCCAGGCCGACTTTGTGGACGAGGCGCGGCTTGCGGCAGGTGCGCACACCATCGTCTATGACATTTTGGCACCCAAAGCCCTTGAACTGGAGGTGGCGGGCGCCGGCATTGTCGACGTGCGCCGGTACGAGCGGCACCACGCCCGCATGATCGACGTTTCAGCCCGTGTCTTCGTCAATGGCCGCAAATCCCAGAGGCTTTTCGCTGGTGACCTTGCCGAGGCGGACCATTGCCTGAACCCCTTCGCCCCAAGCCCCTCGCGCGACGTCGACACGGCGCCGCGCACCCATGTGATGTTTGGCGGCGAGCCCCAGCGGTGGACCGACTCAGCGCCCATGTTCGACGCGATGGCAAGCTTCCTGGCCGGCGATCCGCAAACGCCAGCATTTATGATCAGCGCCACGCCGACCGATACGCAGGCCGTCTCGCGCGCCCATTCCGCCTTGTGGCTTTTGCCCAATGTGACCGCGATGTGGAACCTATCGCCGCTCAACTATGGCGAGGCGCTCGCCCGCAGCGTCGGCTTTGTGGATTGGACGCCCCTCAACAGGGAGCGGGCCTATGCCACCTCGACCCGCGTCCTCCAGGCAGTGTCGGCAGGGGTGCCCGTGCTCCACCAGGCCGGCACGGGCCTTGACGAGTTCTGGGACGCGTTCCCCGGCAAAGCGCTCGAAGGGCCCATCACGCCCGACGCCATCGGTGCCTTTGTGAGGGACGCGCGCGCCGGTGCGTTCACCGAAAACGTGGCGAAGGCGCAGGAGGCCATGCGGCTCATCGGGGAGGACGGCACCGTGTTTGCCGGTTTGGCCTGATGCGTCTCATCGGTGTCACCCCCTCCACCGCGCCCGTCGGCGGCATCGCGAAGCTGCTGGACTACACCGTCCACGCCGCGCGCCTTGGGTATGAGGCGATTTTCGCCCCCCTTGATGTGCGCGATGGCGAAAGTGTGCTGTTTGAAAAGCCGTACTTCCTGCGCCACGGCCACACGGTGGAGGTGACACGGTTTTTCGAGATCGAGCCGCGGCCGGGCGATGTGGTGCTGTTTACGCTGCCGAGCAATCACAAGCACATCCTGGCCCATTACGCGCAGGTGGACGCAAGGCTCATCCACCTCATCCAGAACGTAAGGCACGCCAACATCCACTTCGACAGCGGCTACGCCTTCCGGCTGCTCGCCAAGCCCATGACGCGCATTGCCATCACCGCGCCGGTGCGTGATGCGGTCGCACCGTTCGTTGAGGACCGCGAGCGCCTTCACCTCATCAACCACGGGTTTGACTTTCAGTCTTTCGATCGCAGGCCCTTGCCGGACGACCCGATGGCGATTGCCTACAACACCTTCAAAAGCGATCTCGGCGAGGAGATTGTGGCGGCAGCCACGGATGCAGGCCTTGATGTGCCCGTTCACGTGGTCAAACGTGGCGCATCCTGGGAAGAATTGGCGCGGTCGTACCATTCCGCGACGGTTTTTCTGGGGACGCCTTTGATGGAGGAGGGCCTTTACCTGCCCGCCCTTGAGGCGATGGCAGCAGGCTGTGTGCCCATTTTGTCCGACGCTGGCGGCACACGTTTCTACACAGATTTTGATGAAAACGCGCTTGAGGTCGGCTTTGAGAACATTTCAGGTTATGTTCATGCACTCCTTCAGTTGCGTGACAATTGGGACAGCCTCGCGCAACGGTTGAGATGTAACGCGTACGAGACGGCCAAAGGAATGGATTTGGATCTGGAATGTGACGGCTTCGAGGCGTTAATGTCGGAGACCGCGCAGCGGCAACCAATGATGGAGCGGGTATGATGCGGTTCTTGACGTTCGGTGCCCGCGATGGCGGAATGGCCACCGAGACACCGCTCGCCGCCATGGTTCTGCCCACATTGGAGGCCCCGTCCCCTTGGCCGCGCAACGTAAAGCCGCGCCGCCCCTCAGGCAGGGATGCTGCGGCTGACCTTTCCAGTCTCTGGGTCTCCGCCATCGCGCCGCTGTTTGACCAACACTACTATGTTCGCCGCTACGCCGACGTGCCGAAGGCAAATCACGGTCCCGTGGCCCACTACGTGCACACGGGATGGCGGCTGGGGTATGACCCCGCCCCCTGGTTCTCCACCAACGCTTACCTCGACATCAACGATGATGTGCGTGAGACCGACATCCCACCCTTCGTCCACTATGTGCTCTACGGCCGAGCCGAGGGGCGGACCATCCAACCCACCGCCGACGTCAAGGTGGACTGTCCTGCGCCTGCACCGCCTGCCCCGGTCGTCACCAAGCCCACCCAAACCATCATCGATGGCGAGTATGTGGCCCTGCGTCGACGCGAGGACATGAACTGGGACAGGCACATCAGCGCCTACATCGCCCAACGCCTCGGCCCGCCACTGTAAGCCGACCGCAAGACCCTTCGCTCAAGGCCGCCCCTATCCACACGCCACCAGTACACGCCCCTCACCCCACAGGCCGGCTCTGCCAAGAGGCCGCGTTGTTTTCGGCCTCGCACAGAGCGGCTCCGGTCTCGACGAAGTCTTCTGAGCCAAAATAGCCCTCAATCCGTGGATTTTGGCCTCGCTTCCGCGTCTAGCGAGATGCCGGGTGCTCACCCTGGTGCTGGGCGAAACCCTCGCTCGACCGGTTGTCTTGG
>JBCDCF010000427.1:0-4094 GCA_039182345.1 Pseudomonadota bacterium | reverse complement strand
CTCCACCAAAGTGGTGGACCTGACGGGGGCAGGAGACCTTTTTGCCGGCGGCTACATGCTGGGCCACGCCAGAGGCCTTCCGCCGCAGGAGTGCGCGCGTCTGGGTGCGCTTGCAGCCGCGGAGGTGATTGCCCACTTCGGCGCGCGCCCACAGTCCACCCTGTCGGAGGTGGCCGAGCGCTCAGGCTTTGCCCTCCGCTGACGCTCGTCAGCGGGGGAAGGGGTCGAACCAGCGATACTCCATCCACTTGCCTGCGGTGCGCCCTGCAATCAACCAGTAGAAGAAGCCGCCGACGGCACCGCTCGCCACCGACAGCGGCAGCACGCCGTCGCGAAGGGGCGGAAAGCCGTCGCCGAAAATGAGCTCGCGCAAGGGCAGCGCCACCGCAAGCCCGATGAGGCACCCCGCCACCACGTGGACGACGATGTTGCGCAGCTTGAACCCTTCGGTCAGCGCAACGGCAATGGCCGTCGGCCAGAACGCATCCCAAAGGGCGACGAAGGATGTGGTGGTGGCAAGGGTGGACAGGCGCACGAGGAAGGACAGGGAGCCCGTTGCCCCTGTGTCGCCGCTTTGCAAAATGGCAAAACTTGCGAACGCTGCGGCCGCCCCGCAGGCGGCGGCATAGCCGAGCAGCACCATAATGGCTTGGGCTGTAAGGGCCCAGATCGCGGTCATGACGTCTCAGGCGTCCTGGCGGATGAGGGTCCGCCGCTGCTTGGCCGAGAGCTTTTGCGACTGTGAGCGCAACTGCCCGCAGGCGGCCAGAATGTCCTGCCCGCGCGGGGTGCGCACAGGCGAGGCGTAGCCGGCGCGGTTCACAATGTCGGCGAACGCTTCGATGGTGTCCCAGTCAGAGCACTCGTAAGGCGCGCCCGGCCAGGGGTTGAACGGGATGAGGTTGATCTTGGCGGGAATGCCGCGGATCAGGCTGACCAGCTCGCGCGCTTCGGCAAGGGAATCGTTCACCCCTTTCAGCATCACATACTCGAAGGTGATACGCTTGGGGTTGGACAGGCCAGGATAGCGCCTGCACGCCTCCATCAGCGCTTCGATGGGGTACTTCTTGTTAAGGGGCACCAGGACGTCGCGCACATCATCGCGCACACCGTGAAGGGAGACGGCAAGCATCACGCCGATCTCGGCGCCTGCGCGCTCCATCATCGGCACGACGCCCGATGTGGAGAGGGTGATGCGGCGCTTGGACAGGGACAGGCCGTCACCGTCGGCCACAACGGCCATGGCGGCCTTCACGTTGTCGAAGTTGTAAAGGGGCTCGCCCATCCCCATCAGGACGACGTTGGAGATCATCCGCCCTGTGCGCGGTCCGCCTTCGGCCTGGGAGGCGCCAGGAAAGTCGCCGAGGCGCCTGCGCGCGAACACCACCTGCTCCACAATCTCATGAGCCGTCAGGTTGCGCACCAGGCGCTGCGTTCCCGTGTGGCAGAAGGTGCAGGTCAGCGTGCAGCCCACCTGGCTCGACACACACAAGGTGCCCCTGTTCTCCTCGGGGATGTAGACGGTCTCCACCTCCACAGGCTTGTCGGTGCCGTGGGCGGGAAAGCGTAGAAGCCACTTGCGCGTGCCGTCGATGGAGATTTGCTCGTCCACCATTTCGGCGCTGCCGAGGGTGTAACGCTCTGCAAGGGCCTGCCGCAGGGGAGCGGCAATGTTGGTCATCTGCCCAAGATCGTCGGCGCCGCGGATGTAAAGCCAGTGCCACAGCTGGCCGATGCGCATGTTGATTTGCCCGGCGGGGACGCCGACGGCGCTCAGATAGGCGCCGAGGTCCTCCCGCGTGGCGCCGACCAACTGCGCCGCCTCATCGGCCGCGCGGTCGTCAAGGGTCTCCACATCGGGGGAGATCGCCGGAGGAGACCGGCGGCGGAGGAGGGCAAGGTTGGCCAATCCGGCTGCTCACCCGTCAGCTACAGTTGTTGCGGATGCGGTTGGAGCCTGCCGTCACGCCTGAGAGGGAGAACGAGTAGGAGGTCTCCGTTCCGCGGGCGGAGCGGCCGCGCACGGTCATGCTGCGACCGGCGCGCATGGCCGCCACGAGCTGCTGCTCGTCTGCGGTGGATTCCACCCAGGCGCCATCGTCTTTGGTGAACAGCGAGAACTGCTGGCCATCCACATCCACCGTCACCGTGGAGTCCGGCGCGAACGGGTAGCCCACAAGAACGCTCGCCTCGTCGCTGACGTTCTCGGCAGGCCGCGAGGTGACGAAGAAGAACACGTCACCATGGTTGCGGTTGGCGGGGGCCATGGTTTTGGGTTTGGACAGGATGTAGCAGGTCACCTGGCCGTTGGCCTCGTACCTGTAGGCCTCCCAGTCGTTGAACTGCTGCAACAGCGTCGGCGCCGCGTTTTGGGCCAGCGCCGTTAAGGGCAACATCAGGAACAAAAAAGTGGCGAGAGACCGCATAACTGAGCTCATGGTCGTTGGTCCGTCGGGAGCAGCATACACTCCCATTTCAGGTGAGACACGGCGGGGTCAACCCCTGAAAGCCGCGCAAAGTCCAATGATTGGCGTGCACGGGTGCGCGCCGCGAGGTGCTCAAGCCCGCCCACGATGGCGCACAAGGTTGAATCGGACATGAATGAGGCAATCACTCTGCCGCGAGGAGGGATCGCGATGCGTCGTGGATTTCCCCCCGCCAGGTGCGTCTAACAACGGCGGCAAGCGCTTCTGCAAGATCGCGCCGCGGCCCGTCGGTCATGTAAAGGCCGACACAGGTGACGGGGAGAGGCGGCAACGTGCCCCCATGGTCGATGTACTCAAGCTGCGGCGGCAGGGTGAACTCTATCCCCGCATGGACGGCAAAATCGGCCGAAACGCTGGCCTCCACAGTGCGTATGGACATGGAATCCACCGCCATCGTCCAAGGGATGCCCCAGTCGTCCAGAGCCCGTTGCACCCAGGGGCGGAAAATGCACCCGGCCTCGAAGGCAAGGGGCAGGGGGCGGTTGCGCCACGCCGTTCCACCCGGCGCGCCACACCACACCAAGGGGCTTTTCTGGAGCACCTCGGCGCCGTGATCCACCGTCGTCTCCGTGGTGAGGATGACGTCCACCTGGCCGTTCTCCAACTGCTCCTTCAAAAGGTGCGTGTAGGAGGATTGCAGCGACACTCTGACCCGCGGGTAGGCCTTGGCGAACAGGCGCAGAATCTTGGGGATGTGCGGGTAGACAACGTCATGGGGCGCGCCGAGGATCAATTCGCCCTCGAACGCCTGGTCGGTCATGCGGCACCAGACCTCGTCGTTCAGCTCAAGCATCCGCCTGGCGTACGACAACAGCTGTTCGCCTGATGCCGTGAGCGTCATCCCTCGCCGGTTGCGCTCAAGCAAGCTCTGGCCCAGCGCCTCCTCGAGGCGCTTCAGCTGCATGGAGACGGCCGACTGGGTGAGGTTCAAGCGGCCGGCCGCACGCGTCACCCCGCCGCACTCGGCGATGGCCACGAAGCTGCGCAGCGCTGACAGGTCAAGGGCTCTGGGTGCCATCAATCTCTGTGATCAATCTCATGACGACGTTTCGTTTTACTTATTCCTCTTCAGCCGCCAAATCAACGGGACATTCGACGGACCGTTGGAGGGTCACATGCAAAAGGCCATATCGACACACGCTCAATTTCACCGCGGTTCCAAGCCTGTCCATTTCGGTCACCGCATCCTTTTGTGGATGACCCTTTGGCGGGAGAGGCGGGCCCTGCAAAAGCTCGACCCGCGCCTCATGGCCGATGTGGGGATTGACCCTGTGGCGGCACATCTGGAAGCCGAGCGTCCATTTTGGGACGTGCCGGACACCCGTCGCTACTGGTGACGGAGCGAAACTTTAACCCCTAATCCTGAAGCGCCGCGCGGGCTTTCGCGCGGTGTTTCTCGTTGATGTGGGTCGCGACCATGGCAATGGCCGCCGCCAACACGGTGGCATCATCACCAAAGCCGATCCCCAAAAGAAAATCGGGAATGCCGTCGATGGGCGCCACGAAGTAGGCAAGGGCGCCGACAAGGGTGGCCCTCACCCGCATAGGGACCTCAGGGTCCATGGCGCAGTAGTAGGCGGCCACCACGTCGTGCGCGAACGGGATTTG
>JBCDCF010000426.1:0-4100 GCA_039182345.1 Pseudomonadota bacterium | reverse complement strand
GGCAGCTTGTCGGTGACGAAGCTTGGCACGGCGCCCGCCATGCCCTCGCGCGATGAGATCGACGCGCTGTTGAAGGCCCACCCATGAGCACGGTCGCCGCCATAGGCTCCATCCGCGATCGCGACCCGATGAAGCACGTCTTCATCTGGCCGGCGCTTGGGGTGGTGCTTCTGACCGTCATGTTCCCGCTGATCTACTCGCTGACGATCAGCTTCATGAACTTCCGCCTTGTGCCGCCGCGCCCGCCGCGCTTCATCGGCACGGAAAACTATGCCGACCTTCTGACACAGGCGCGTTTCTGGCAGGTGGTGGGCACCACCATGACCATCGCGTTCGTGGCGGTGGCGATCCAGTACGTGATCGGCTTTGCCTTGGCACTGGCGCTCCACGCGCGGCTGCCTGGGTCGGCCTTCTTCCGCGTCGTGTTCTTGATGCCGATGCTGTTGGCGCCCGTCGCGGTGGCGCTGATTGCCCGCATGGTCTTCAACCCCACAATGGGGCCTTTGAACGAGACCATGACGTTCTTCGGCTTTCCCAACCTTCCCTACCTCACCGATGCCACATGGGCGCTCGGCACCATCATCGCGGTGGAGGTGTGGATGTGGACGCCGTTCGTGATCCTGTTGCTTCTGGCAGGGCTCGCGACGCTGCCTGAGGATATCTATGAGGCGGCTGAACTTGAGGGCGCCTCCCGCTGGCGCCAGTTCTGGGACATCACGTTCCCGATGCTCTTGCCCATCTCGGCCGCCGTCGTCTTCATCCGCCTGATTGAAAGTTTCAAGGTGATGGACACGGTCTTCGTGATGACAGGCGGCGGGCCCGGCATTGCCACTGAAACCTTGACGCTGTTCGCCTATCAAGAAGGCTTCAAGAAGTTCAATTTGGGCTACACCTCTGCCCTGTCCTTCCTGATGCTGATTGTGGTGACGGTGATCGGCGTGTTGTACATCGCGCTTCTGCGCCCGCACATTGCCAAACGCCAATGACCGACACACGGGGCGATGACCTTCTCCACAGGGCCGAAGACGCCGGCATCGATGCGCCGGACACGGTGGCGCGCGGCATGAAGCGCCGCCGCCGCGACCGCCCTCTCAACGAGATGAGCGGCGGGCTGAAGGCGCTGGTTTTGCTGGGGCTTCTGGTCTGGCTGTTCCTGACGGCCTTTCCCATCTACTGGACGCTGATCACAGCGTTTAAGACGCCGCCTGCGGTCAATGGCGGGCCCACCTACCTGCCGTGGGTGGATTTTCAGCCCTCCCTCCAGGCGTGGATCGACATTCTGGCAGGGATCAGAGGCCAGTTTCAGCGCACGGTCACCAACTCCACCATCGTCAGCCTCAGCGCGTCGGTCATTGCTGTGGCGATCGGGTCGATGGCGGCCTATGCGCTCGCCCGCTTCCCCTACCGTGTTTCGCTCTGGGCGGGGGTGGCGTTCGTTGCCATCGCGCTGGGGGGCTATCTGATCGGCTTTGAGGTGATCGGCCTGTCGCGGGCCGCAGCGCTGTTCTCGGCGGGCGCCATTGCCTTGGTGGCGGCGATCCTCCTCAACCTTCTGCCGCTGCCCGGGCCGATCCTTGGCAACAACGACATTGTGTTCTGGTTCGTCTCCCAGCGCATGTTCCCGCCCGTGGTCGTCGCGTTCGCCCTTTACCTCATGTACACGGAGGTGGGGCGGGCAGGCTTCACGCTGATCGACACCTTCTGGGGCCTCACCTTTTGCTATGTGGCGTTTTCGCTGCCCATCGTGATTTGGCTGATGCGCGACTTCTTCGCCGCCTTGCCTGTGGAGGTGGAAGAGGCCGCCATGGTGGACAACGTGCCCCAGTGGCGGATCTTCCTGCAGATCGTCGTGCCCATGGCCGCCCCTGGCCTTGCCGCCACCTTCATGATCACGCTGGCATTCTTGTGGAACGAGTTCCTGTTCGCCCTCTTCCTCACCAACTCCGACTGGCAGACGCTGCCGATCCTGGTGGCAGGCCAAAACTCCCAGCGCGGCGATGAATGGTGGGCGGTGTCGGCGGCAGCCCTTATCTCCATCCTACCGATGATCGTTATGGCGATCATCCTCTCAAGGCTCATGCGGTCGGGCCTTTTGAGTGGAGCGTCCAAGTGACCGCAACAACAACGCACTAACACCACACTGGAGGACACCCATGCGGCAGCTATTGGCAGGCGTTGCCCTGGCGGCGCTGATTGCGGCCCCGGCCGTTGCCGACGACAAGGACTTTTCGGGCGTTGAACTGACCTTCGCCTCGCAGACAGGCCCCTACATCGCCTCGGCGCTGCAGACCGCGGCCAAGGGCTGGAACGAGAAGACCGGCGGCACGGTCAACGTTGTGGAGTTCCCCTGGTCGGAGCTTTACCCCAAGATCGTCACGTCCCTGGTGTCGGGCGATACAACGTTCGACGGCATCACCTTCGCGCCCGCCTGGTCGCCAGACTTCACCCCCTTCCTGGCGGAAATGCCTGAGGGGATGCAGACGTCGCCAGAGTTCCAGGACATCTTCCCCGTCTACCGCGAGCGGCTGATGGTGTGGAACGACAAGGTCCTGTCCCAGACCATGGACGGCGACGTTCACACCTACACCTACAGGATCGACCTGTTCGAGGACCCCGAAGAGCAGGCCGCCTTCAAGGAAAAATACGGCTACGACCTCGCCCCGCCCAAAACGTGGAAAGAGTATTTGGACATTGCCGAGTTCTTCAACAGGCCCGACGATGGTCTGTGGGGAACGGCCGAAGCCTTCCGCCGCGGCGGCCAGCAGTTCTGGTTCTTCTTCTCCCACGCCGCGCCCTACACCAACCATCCCGACAACCCGGGCTCCATGTTCTTCGATCCTGAAACCATGGATGCGCAGATCAACAACCCCGGCTGGGTGCGCGGCCTTGAGGAATACATCGCCGCCTCCAAGCTTGCCCCGCCCAACGCGCTCAACTTCTCCTTCGGTGAGGTGAATGCGGCTGTGGCCGGCGGCCAGGTGGCCCAGTCCATCGGCTGGGGCGACACGGGCGTCATTGCCGCCGACCCCAAGCAGAGCCAGGTGGCCGGCAATGTGGGCTCGGCGATCCTCCCCGGCTCCACCGAGATCTACAACCACAAGACCGGCGAGTGGGACAGCTATGACGAGGTGGTGCTCTCCCCCTTCATGGCGTTCGGCGGTTGGCAGGCGGCCGTTCCCGCCTCCAGCGAAAACCAGGAAGCGGCGTGGGACTTCATCGAGTATCTGACGAGCCCCGAAGTCTCCTCCACAGCCGCCATCACAGGTGGGACGGGGGTGAACCCTTACCGCAACGCCCATGTGGACGATCTGGCGCTGTGGTCGGACCTGTTCTCAGAGCGTGAGGCGTCTGAGTATCTTGGTGCCCAGAAAGGCTCCATCGATGCTGAAAACGTTGCCCTCGACATGCGTCTGCCGGGCTACTTCTCCTACACCGAGGTCCTTGAGATTGAACTCTCCAAGGCTTTGGCCGGCCAGGTGAGCCCCCAGGAGGCGCTCGACACCGTGGCTGAGGAGTGGAACAAGCTGACCGACGAGTTCGGCCGTGACGAGCAGCTTGCCGCCTACCGTGCCTCCATGGGCCTGCCGGCCCTTTAATCCGCCAAGCGGCCGGTGCGGTCATCCCGCGCCGGCCCCTGCCGCAAGCGAGCCCCCCGATGGCCGAAGTCACACTGTCTGACATTTCCAAGGCTTATGGCGACATGGTCGTCATCGAGGGCCTTAATCTTGAGATCGCCGACAAGGAGTTCGTCGTCCTCGTGGGCCCTTCAGGCTGCGGCAAGACCACCACCTTGCGGATGATTGCGGGGCTTGAGACCGTCACCTCTGGCGAGGTGAAGATCGGCGACAAGGACGTGACGTACCTGCGCCCCGGTTCGCGCGACTGCGCCATGGTGTTCCAGAACTACGCCCTTTACCCGCACATGACGGTGGGCGAGAACATCACCTACGGCATGAAGGTGCGCGGCGTCTCAAAGGTCGACCGTGAGAAGGCGGCCGAAGATGCGGCCCGCATCCTGGGGCTTGAACAGTATCTGGGGCGGCGGCCTAAAGCGCTGTCTGGCGGCCAGCGCCAGCGTGTTGCCATCGCCCGCGCCATCG
>JBCDCF010000425.1:0-4107 GCA_039182345.1 Pseudomonadota bacterium | reverse complement strand
GTCGAGCAGGTAGGTGAGCATGCGCCACCGTTCCGCATCGGGAAGGTCGGCCATGTGGCGCAGGAAGCCGGCATAGCTCACCTGCTTGTAGGGCTGAACGCGCTGCAACTCCGGCCGCCGCACGAAGATGTGCACCTCGTTGGCGCCCGCTTCGAGCGCCGAGGCGGCATTGTCGAACGCTGAAGCACCGGCCCCAAGGACCGCGACCACCTTGCCCGAGAGCCGTGTGAAGTCGATGGCCTGAGCAGCGTGTGCGCAAAGGTCGGCAGGCAGCGCCTCCAGAAAGGGCGGCATCCACCAGCGGCCAGTCCCCTCGATCCCCGTCGCCAGCACCACCTGGCGCGCATAAGTGGTGCGGTGGCCTGTGGGCGAACGGGTGTCCACCGCCACATAGCTGGCGTGGGGGCGTATGGCCGTGACTTCGGTGTCGTTCTCCACCGTCAGGCCCAGCACATCGCGGTACCAGTCCAGGTAATCGCGCCACTCTTCTTTCGGGATCTTGCCGAGGGCATCCCAAGCTGCAGGGCCCCTCGTGGCTTCGTACCATGATTGGAAGGTGAGGCTCGGAACATCAAGATCCGGCCCCGTGGTTTGCTTGGGCGAGCGCAAGGTGATCATGCGCGCCGTGGTCTTCCACGGGCCTTCGAGGCCGCGGGGGGCACGGTCGAGGATCCGAACACGGCTGACCCGGTCGCGCATGAGCTGGAAGGCGACGGCAAGACCGCCTTGTCCCGCGCCGATGATGAGAACGTCGTCCATGACATTGCCGTCCGGCCCGGTGCGGGGTTTGACCCAGTCCACCGCCGGCCAGGCGATCCGCGCCAGGTCTTCGCGCACCCGCGTTTCGAGTGCGGCGAGCCCGTCCTCGACCTTCATTTGCATCATGTCCGGTCTTCCGTCATCGGGCGAACTCCAACCACCGTCATCAGCCGACCCCAGTGAGCCACAGCGCAATCCCCGGAAACAGCACGATGAGCACCAGGCGCACCACGTCGGACAGGCAAAACCCGATCACGCCCTTATAGGTCTGCCCCATCGGCACATCCTTGGCCATGGCGTTGATGACGAAGAGGTTGAGACCGAAGGGGGGCGAGATCATCCCCACCTCCACGGCAATCAAAACGAGGATGCCGAACCAGATCATCGTCTGCGCAGGGGAGAGGCCAAGATCGAGCCCGAGCACCACAGGGATGAACACTGGCAGGGTGAGGAGGACCATCGCAAGGGACTCTAAGACGCAGCCGAGCACCAGGTAGATGAGGAGGATGACAGCGATCACCGCGAGCGGCGGCAGGTCGAGCGCTGCCACCTGTGCGGAGAGCTCTGCCGGCATGCGCGACAGTGCGAGCGCCACTCCGAAGAGCTCTGCCCCAAGGAGGATGAGGAAGACAAGCGCCGTGGTGCTTGCCGTCCCCAGGATGGCTTGCTTGAAGCCCTCCCACCGCATGCCATTCACCACCGCGAGAATGCCCACCGTGACGGCCCCCACCGCAGCCGCTGCGGTGGGCGAAAACCAGCCGCCGTAAATGCCCCCAACCACAATGACGAACACCAGGGCAGCGGGTGCAACTTTGCGCGTCAGGGCCAGCCGCTCGGCAAACCCCATGCGCTCTGCCGCCGCGGCCTCACTGGGAAACAGGCGCGCATAAATCGCCACCACCGCCATATAGCCGATCACCGCGAGGAGGGCAGGCACAATGGCCGCAACGAACAGTGCGCCAATGCTTTGCTCTGTGTAGATGGCATAGATCACGAGGATGACCGACGGCGGGATGAGTATGCCGAGGGTCCCGCCGGCCGCGAGGGTGCCTGTGGACAGGGCACCTGAGTAGCCGCGCTGGCGCATCTGTGGGCCCGCCACCTGGCTCATCGTCGCCGCTGTGGCGAGCGAGGAGCCGCACAAGGCCCCGAAGGCTGCACACCCGCCGATGGTCGCCATCGCCAGACCGCCACGGTGATGGCCGAGCCAGCTCCGCGCGGCATTGTATAGGGAGGTGTTGAGCCCACCCCTTGTCGCAAACTCACCCATCAAGACGAACAGGGGGATGATTGACAGCGTATAGCTGGCGAACTTGGAGTAGGTCATGGACTTCAGTGTGTTGAGAAGGGGCCACCAGCCGGTGATGGCGGCATAGCCCGCGCCGCCCGCAATCAGCATGGCCACCGCCACTGGGACTCTGAGCACCAGAAGCACCATGACGCCCACGAACATCGCAACGCCGATCTCGTAGGGGCTCAAGGACCCACCTCCTCAAAGCCCCTGTCCGGCTGGCTTGAGGGGCGCCCATTGCGGCCAAGCATCGCCTCGAGCGCCAGAAACCAGGTGACCACCACCCAAAGCGCCATCGGGATGCCGGCAAGGAGGTAACCGGCCCACAGCGGAAGCTCCAAGAACATGGTCATTCGCGTGCGTCCGAACGCATCGATCCCGCCCACGGCAAGGCGCCACGCAAGGACGGTGGCAACGAGCGCAAAGGCAACGCGGCTTATGGCGTCGATGGCCATGAGGAGGGGGGTGGGCAACCGATCGGTAAAGACGGTGATCTTGACGTGGGCGTTGCGCATCTGCGCCCACGGCAAGAAGCTTGCAATGGCGGCGGCAGCGGCGAACTCCATGATCTCCGTATCGCCGAGCACAGGCCTGTTCGCCGCGCTGAGGAGGATGGCGCCCACGGCGAAGATCGCCGCGAGCGACAGGACGATACCGCCGGCGATCGCCATGGCCGCGCTCAAGCCCTCAAGCGCGCGCCGCACGCGGCCTGTCATGTCCGCCATCTGGGAGCGGACGGCCGCCTACTCCCGACCGTGTTTCGCCGTGATCTCCTGCAGCGCTTTGAACAAGGCTTCGCCGTCGTAGCCGCGCTCGTTCATAGTCTCGATCCAGGCTGTGTAGGCGGGGGTGACAGCCTCCTTCCAGCGTGCGCGCTCCTCGTCGGAAAGGGTGACGACGGTATTGCCGTTGTCGATGGCGGTCTGGCGGGCAGGATCGGTGGCGGTATCCCAGATTTCTCCCATCCTGGTCGCGTATTCGATGCCCGAATGCTTGTCGATGACGGCCTTCAGGTCATCGGGAAGGCTGTCGTAGGCGTCCTGACGCATGAGGGTCATCAGCATCGACTGATAAAGGGGCGAGTCGGTGTGATAGCTGGTGACCTCATAAAACCGCATCGGTTGCGTGATGGCCCAGTTGATCAGCATCCCGTCCACCTGGTTGCGCGATAGAGCTTCATAGACTTCCGGAAAGGCGATCCCCACAGGGGTGGCGCCGAGCCCTTTGACGGCCTCGCCTATGAAGCGGCCGGCAACGCGCAGGCGCTTGCCTTCAAAGTCCTCAAGCGTCTTGATGGGCTCGTCGATGGTGTGGATGAGCGAGCCGTCCGTGGCGTGGACGGAGATCACCTTGATGCCCTCGAACTCTTTTTGAAGGTGGTTCTCGATGAACTCCATGGCCGCAGGGCTCATGGTTTCGGACGTGCCGGTGTTCATGAACGGCAGCTCCAGACCCTGCGCTCCGGGAAAGCGGCCTGGGGTGAAGCCTGGCAAGGTCCAGATGATGTCGACGACGCCGTCCTCCATCTGTTGCACCAGGTCAGAGGCCCGCCCGCCAAGCTGCATCGCAGGATAGACTTCAATGGCAATGCGCCCGTCCGAGTCGGCCTCCACCGCCTCGGCCCAGCGGTCGAGGTGGGCGGTGTGGTCCAGCGAGGTGGGCGAGCCGAAGGAATGAAGGCGGAAGGTGTGTTCCTGCGCACCTGCGGTGTGGGTGAAGGCAAAGGCCCCGGCGGAAATCAGCGCAGCGGCGAGGATACGGGAGGAGAGGCACATGGGTGTCGTCCTTTTTCTGGGCCGTTGCAACCCACGGGGAACGCAGGCTTGCGCCGGCAGAGCGTCGCAGCAAGGAGTGTGCCAAAGGACAGCGCCAAGCGCCAATCTCCGCCGCCATCGGGAGGCCCGTCGGCTCTATATGAAGAAGCCTGCTGTCGCCCATACACAAGGGGGCGGTGGTAGCGCGCCTTTGCTTGCCACCGTGGGCTCGGCTATGCCCTCTCAGAAACCGCTTTGCACTTCAACAGGTTTACCGAATGACGAACACAACCACGCCGCCGG
>JBCDCF010000424.1:0-4111 GCA_039182345.1 Pseudomonadota bacterium | reverse complement strand
CGCGGTCACCCTTTGCCTCCCATCGCCCTGTCGAGGGCCACGAAGGCGATGATGATCGCCCCCTTCACCATCAGCCCTATGAAAAAGGAGATTCCGAAAAGGTTGAGGACGTTGCCAAGCACCAGAACGAAGAGCGCCCCAAGGGCCGCCGCCACAGGCCGCCCGACGCCGCCATAGATAGAGACGCCGCCGATGACGCAGGCGGTGACCACATCCAAGATCACACTGTCATTGCCCACATTGGCGGACGCAGAGCCGAGCCGCGCCGTCACCACCACGGCCGCAACGCCAGCAAGGGTCCCTGCCAGAACATAGGTCTTGAACAGCACCCAGCGCACAGGAACGCGGCTGATGCGGGCCGCCGCCGGGTTGGTGCCCACAGCATAGACCTGCCAGCCGAAGCGGCTTGCCGACATCACGCCCTGGATGAGGATGGCAACGGCCACCATCACCCACACTGCCACTGGCAGGCCTAAAGGGCGCGACAGCATCACGTCGAAAAACCGCTCAGGCTGGTTGGAGATGGAGACAGAGTTGGTGAGCCAGATGGAAAGGCCGCCGCACACGGTCATGGTGGCGAGTGTGACGACGAAAGGGATCATCGACAGGCGCGCCACGGCAAAGCCGTTGAGGGCGCCGACGGCAGCACCGCACACCACCATGACGAGCGCGCCGAGCCAGACCGAATCGGCCCCCACCATCGCCATGGAGCCGATGATGCCCGCCAGCGCCATATTGGCAGGCAGCGACAGGTCGATCCCCCCGCCCACCATCACCACCGTCATCCCGGTGGCGAGAATGGCCAGCATGGCCGACTGATTGGCCACATTGATAAGGTTGTTGGTCTTGAAGAAGAACGGGCTTTCCACCGCAAGGAGGGCAAGCACCACCCCAAGGGCCGCCACCACCAGAAGGAGGTGAAGGCCAGCGCGGGGCAGCCGCAGCCGGCGCGTGTGCGTTGGGGTGGCGCCGACGCTCATTCCTCCGGAAGGACCACGCCGAGTTTGGCCATCAGCCCGCCATCCACACGGAAATCGGCGCCGCTGCAAAAGCTTGCCTTGTCGCTGACGAGGAAGGCGATGACCTCGGCCACCTCCTCGGGCTGGCCCACACGGCCGATGGGCTGCATCTTGCCCCATGAGGCGACGATGGCGTCCTCCTCGCCGGGCTCGGCATTCATGGCGGCGGCGTAGCGGGTCATGGGCGCATCGATACAGCCTGGGCTGACGGCGTTGACGCGCACATTCTCCCCCGCATGGTCCACCGCCATGGCGCGGGTCAACGCCAGGAGCCCGCCTTTGGAGGTGGAGTAGGCGGCCACACGCGCCTGTGTCGCCGACCCCTGCACGGAGGCAACGAGGACAATGGCGCCGCCCCCTGCCGCCTTCATGCGCGGCACGGCAAGGTGGCAGGCAATGTAAGCCCCCGTCAGGTTGACAGCGATGACCTCGCTCCACACGTCAGGCGCCATGCCTTCGACGGTCCCGTAGGGCTGTATGGCGGCGCTGCACACGAGGATTTTGAGGGGTGGCGCATCCTTGTCGAGGGTTGCGAAGGCGGTGGCCATGGCGTCCTTGTCGGCAACGTTTGCCACAAGGCCTTGGGCGGACCCGCCCTCTGCTTGAAGGGCGGCAACGGCCGCATGCACTTCGTCCGCCTTGTGACCGAGGATGGCCACGTGGGCCCCGCCGCCGGCCAAAATCTTTGCCGTTTGAAAGCCGATTCCCGTCGCGCCACCTGTGATGAGCGCGGTCTTGCCCCTGTGGTCGTCCACCCGTGTCCCTCGCTGATGGCAGCCCTGCCGCCTTTTTGGGGTGAAGGGTGCGACAGCTCACCGGACGAATCAAGCAAAGCTGACAGAGGCTTGCGGCGACCGTCACGATTTCCGGTGCCCCTTTGCTGTCGCCCCTGTATGACTGTCGGCCACAGTCCCGGCGGCACAACGTCCCCACGCGGCAAGAGCAAGCGGCAAGATTCAGAAGGCACGGCAACCATGCGCGGCATCAATCAATTCGACCTTTCCAACAGGACCGCGCTGGTGACGGGCTCCTCCCAGGGGATTGGGTATGCGCTGGCCGAGGGGCTGGCGGAGTCGGGCGCCGCCGTCATCATCAACGGGCGCGATGGGCAAAAGGTGGACGCTGCCGCGAAGACATTGAGGGCGGCAGGACACACCGTCCACACACTCCCATTCGATGCCATGGACCATGGGGCGGCACGGGCGGCTGTGGACGGTTTTGAGGCCGAACAAGGCCCCATCCATATCCTCGTCAATAATGCCGGCATGCAGCACCGCGGCCCGCTGGAAGACTTCGAGGCGGACGCGTTCGAGCAGTTGATGCGCACCAACGTGTCCACCGTCTTCAATGTGGGCCAGGCGGTGGCACGGCACATGATCGGCCGCGGGAGCGGCAAGATCATCAACATTGCCTCGGTGCAGACATCCCTCGCCCGCCCAGGGATTGCCCCTTACACAGCCTCCAAAGGGGCGGTCGCCAACCTCACCAAAGGGATGGCGACGGACTGGGCACGCTACGGCCTTAACATCAACGCCATTGCGCCGGGCTATTTCGACACCCCCCTCAATGCGGCGCTTGTGGCCGACCCGCAGTTCACCGACTGGCTGGAAAAGCGCACCCCCGCCGGCCGCTGGGGCCAGCTCCACGAGTTGACGGGGGCGTGCATTTTCCTTGCCTCCGATGCCGCCAGCTTCGTCAACGGCCACACCCTTTTCGTGGATGGCGGCATCACCGCCAGCCTCTAGCCGCCGGCCCACAACGTCGCGCCATGGTGGCGTCGACGGCGCGGGCTCCCATTTAAGTGCCAAGGCACCAAATTGGGAGTTGGCACGATGGGCATGCTTGTGGACGGCGTTTGGACGGACAAATGGTACGACACCAAGTCCACGGGCGGGCACTTCAAGCGCTCCACAAGCGCCTTTCGCAACTGGATCACCGCCGACGGCAGCCCCGGCCCCACAGGTGACGGCGGCTTCAAGGCCGAACCGGGGCGCTATCTTCTCTACATTTCCTACGCTTGCCCGTGGGCCCACCGCACCTTGATCTACCGCGCCCTCAAAGGCCTTGAGGATATGATCGACGTTGCCGTCACCCACTGGATGATGGGCCACAAAGGGTGGACCTTCCAGGACGGACCGGGCGTCACGGGCGACCCCATCAATGGTGTCCAGCACGTCTACGAGGTGTATCTGGCCGCCGACCCCACCTATACCGGCCGCGTGACGGTGCCGATCCTGTGGGACAAGGCGCGCGGCACCATTGTCTCCAACGAAAGCGCTGAGATCATCCGTATGTTGAACAGTGCGTTCGACGGTGTGGGCGCCAAGCGGGGCAACTATCTGCCCGCGCACCTTGAGGGCGACATCGACACCATCAACGCGCGCATCTACGACACGGTCAACAACGGCGTCTACAAGTGCGGCTTCGCCACCTCCCAGGAAGCCTACGACAGCGCAGTCACCCCGCTGTTCGATACGCTGGACTGGTTGGAGGAGCGCCTGTCGCGCCAGCGCTACCTCATCGGCGAGACGACGACGGAGGCCGATTGGCGCCTGTTTCCCACGCTCTACCGGTTCGACGCCATCTACAACGGACACTTCAAGTGTTCAAAACGCCGGTTGACGGACTACCCAAACCTTTGGGGCTACACCCGCGATCTCTACCAGCACGCCGGGATCGACCGCACCGTCAATATGGACCACGCCCGCAAGCATTATTATCAAAGCCATGAAACGGTGAACCCCACAGGCATTGTCGCCGCCTACCCGGAGCTTGCCGACTTCACCGCCCCCCACGACCGGGAGGGCTTGAAGAACGTGGCCTGAGGCCAGGCCCGGTGACCAAGGAGGGCAAGATGGGCGAGGAACGCACGGCCGAAGGTGTCCTGCGCAATCTCATCGAGGCATTCGACAGGGCCGACCTTGAAGCGATGGCGCCCCTCCTTGCCACGGACGGGCGTTTCTTCATCACCGATGCTGCCGGCGGGGTGTTCTGTCTTTCAGGGCGTGACGCGTTCATGGCCAACATCAGCGCGATGGACGTGGAGACCGTGCGGCCCAAGGTTGCCATCACGCAGATCCTGTCCATCCATG
>JBCDCF010000423.1:0-4115 GCA_039182345.1 Pseudomonadota bacterium | reverse complement strand
GCGGCGCTGCACCGGCTGGCCGCAGTGCCTCCATGATGAGGACGACCAAGATCCCCCCGGCAATCAACCCATCGGTGGGCAAGCTCATTTGTTCAAAGATCAGCCTTGGATACTGCCACATTACCCACAAGGCTGTGAGAAGACCAAGGACGCTGAGGCCGATATCCAGCAAAACCGAGACGGTGGGCTTCTTGATGAAGACCACCGCCAAAGAAAATGCCAAGATCAGCGCCAGAAACTGTTCGGTGTAAGGGGCAAGGCCGATGGAGCGCGGCACGTCGGCCGCCCAGGCGACGGCCGTCAGCGTGACGATGGCCGCGCACAGGTTGGCCGCAACGCCCAACACCCGGCGGGTTGGCGTTGCGTGATCGACCTTGGCCCTCACAGGCTAGAAGTCCTGCAGCGGGATGCCGCGCGCCTCAAAAAACGCCACGGCCCCTGGGTGATAGGTGGCACCCGGGTAGCCCACATAGGCCTTTTCGATGCTGAAGGCCCTGAAGGGGGGGAACGCCTCCGCCATCTGTGTTTGGCGATCGGCCATGGCGGTGAGAAGGGCCATCACCGTTTCGTCCGGCACATGGGCCCCTGCCACAAGGACGTTGTCCCACGTCACCATCATCATGGGGGCTTCAATGCCCACGCGAAAGGGTGCCGGCTGGACTTCGGAAAAGTAAAACGCCGGCCGGATGGCCTGGATGGCCGCCAGCGTTTCCTCGTCGCTGGCGCCTTGCAGGAAGCGCACGCCGCCAACGGTGGCGTTCACCTCGGCCACCTTCGGACCGCCGACAGCGAAGAACGCCGCCTCTGTGCGACCGGCCGCCAGGTCGTCCGATCCGCGGATGAGGCCCGGTGTGGGAACCCCTTCCACATCATCGTAGGACAGGCCGCCGGTGGCCAAAATGGCGCTCACATGGGAGTTGGCGATGGGGAAACCGTCCCACCCGGACGACACGCGCCGGCCCTCCAGGTCCGACATCTCCTCCATGCCACTGTCGGTGCGCACATAAAGGCCGATGGGCAACGGGTTGATCTTGGCGACAACGCGAAGGTTGGAGAGTTCTTGGCCAGAATAGTAATCAACACCGTCGGCCGCAGCGATGACATCGTTGATGTCGTTGATGGCAAACTCGGCAAGGCCGGCCTCCAGCGCCTGCATCATGGCAAGGTTGCCGCCGTAGGGCTGCACGACCATGCGCACGCGATCTTCGCGCACAGCCCCGGCAATGACATTGCCCATGGTGTTCCATACCGAGCCTTGCGGCAACGTGGCTATGGAGACCGTCTGCGCTCCCACACCGCCCGCAAGGCCGAGCGTGGTGCCGGCCGCCAGGACGGCGGCCAGAATGTGTCTGTTCATCGTCTCACTCCCGTTCTTGCCCTGTGCGGTTAGCCCGCATCCGGTTGGTTCTGCGGCATGGCGTCGACGAAGGCCGGCAACGCCATGCACGCATCGAAAATCCGCGCGATGGTGGGATAAGGCGCAGGGTCAATGCCGAACCGGCGGTTGTTGACCACCTGCCCGGCAAGACACAGGTCCGCGAGGCCAGGCGCATCGCCATGGCAAAAGCGCCCTGTCTGCGCATCGTTTGCAAGGCGTTGATCCAGCGGGCCGAACGCCTCGCGCACCCAGTGCCTAAACCAGGCGGCCTGCGCATCCTCGTCCGCGCCGAAGTGGTCGCGCAGGTAAAACAGCACACGAAGATTGTTGATCGGGTGCACATCAAGCGCGATCATCTGGGAAAGACTGCGCACACGGGCGCGCGCCCACGCAGTGTCCGGCAGGAGCGGCGGTGTGGGATAGGTTTCGTCCAGCCACTCCAAGATGGCAAGCGACTGCGGGAGCATGCCCTCGCCGGTCTCCAAGGTGGGCACGAGACCTTGCGGGTTGAGCGCACGATAGGCTTCTGACCGGTGCTCTCCTTGGCGCAAAACATATGTGGTCTGCGCGTAGGAAAGGGCTTTGAGATTGAGCGCCGCGCGCACGCGGAACGCTGTGGATGAGCGGAAAAAGCCGTGCAGCCGCAAGCGCAGGTCTTCGGATGGCGCAGCGCGCACACTCACGCGGGCTCACCGATGGTGATGGAAATCTCAGCCAAACCGTCCACCCCACCGGTGACCACGTCGCCAGGGACAATCGCGCCGACACCTGCCGGCGTACCTGTCATGATAAGATCACCCGGCGCCAGGGCGATGGAATGGGACAGGATCGACACGTGCTCGTTGACGGACCAGATGAGGTCGGCGATGTCGGCGTCCTGCTTGGTGGCGCCATTGACGGCAAGCCAAATGCGCCCCCGCGACAGGCTCGGCACTTCAGCCATTGGTACCAGCGGCGCGATGGGTGCCGATTGATCGAACGCCTTGCCCCAATCCCACGGTCGGCCCTTGTCGCGCGCGGCCAGCTGAAGGTCGCGCCGTGTGAGGTCGATCCCCACCGTTGCGCCCCAGATGTGCTGCGGCACATCGCCCTCGGCAATGCCGCTGCCGCCGCGGCCAATGGCGACCACAAGCTCGATCTCATAGTGAAGGTCTTGGGTTTGCGGCGGGTAGGGAATGCGCGCCCCTGTCTCCACCACGGCATCGGCCGGCTTGGTGAAGAAGAACGGCAGCTCTCTGTCGGGATCCTTGCCCATTTCGCGGGCATGTGCAGCGTAGTTGCGGCCGACGCAAAAGATGCGGCGCACGGGAAACCTGTCATCGGTGCCGCGCACGGCCACACTCGCTTGTGGCGGGGGCGCGAAGACGAAGCCCATCAGGCGTTCCCCCGCCGCTCACGAAACAGGCCAAGCTTTTCTTGGATTGGACGGTCGGAGTAGGAGAACAGCACCGCGTCCTCGTCGACCGTGTGGGTAAGCGTGTGCCAGGACGGCACCACGAATACATCGCGTGGCCCCCACTCAAAGGCTTCGCCGCCGATGGTGGCCCTGCCCCGCCCCTCCACGCCCACATAGACCGTGGCATCGGTGGACTGGTAAGGCAGTGACGCAAAACCTTTCGGCATCAGTTGCAGGCTGGCGCCGATGGTCGGCATGGCCCAGCCGCCATCGACCGGGTTGACGTAGCGCATCTTCAGCCCGTGGCAGGGGTCCCATTCTTCATGCTTGCGCATTTGCTCCAGAGCGTCGCGCGAGCGCGCGTAAGGGTAGTTGAAGATTGGAGACGTGGGCGCTACCCGCTCATAGCCGAGCGGCATCATGTTGGCGCCATAGCGGGCCAGACTGTCTCCCATGGGCTTCGTGATGGTCTGCTGATCCTCGCCCATCCCCTCGGCGAACGAGGCGTCGAGGAATTGCACGACGGGGATGTCCAGACCATCGAGCCAGAAGATGGGGGACTGGGAGTGACTGGAATGGTCATGCCACTCCCAGCTGGGTGTGATGACGAAGTCGCCGTACTTAAGGTCCGTGTTTTCGCCGCCAACGGCGGTGACACCACCCTCGCTCTCCAAAACAAAACGCAATGCACTTTGGCTATGGCGGTGGGCGGGCGCGACTTCGCCCGGCATCACACATTGGACACCGCAGTAAAGACTTGTGGTGACCTTGGACGATCCTTTCAGACCTGGATTTTCCAAGATCAGCACACGGCGTTCAGCTTCCTTCGCGGTGATGAGGTCGGCCGCTTCCAACAGACGTGCGCGTACGGTGTCGTAAGACCATTTCACCGGCACGCAGTCAGACTTTGGCTCAGGGGTGATGATGCCCGACATCACGGACCAGAGGGCGCGCATGGATTCGGGCGCGATCGCATCGTAGAACGCCTGCCGCTCCGGTGTGGTGGGGGGTGGGCCATCAAGGCTCATGGCTGCATTCCTCTCCTAAGCGGCGGTCTCGACGGACGCTTGCGCACGCGCCCGCAGCGCCTGCCGATCAATCTTGTCCGTGCCGGTTTTGGGCAGGGCGTCTACAAAGTGGATCGTGCGCGGATACTTATGCGGCAGCAGCTGTTGCTTGGCGTAATCCTTCAACTCTTGGGCCAACGCCTCACGGGCGTCATCGGGTGTTTTAGGGGCGACCCAGGCGGTCAACGTCATGCGCTGGTCGGCCAGGGGGATGGCTTGCACGCAAACCTCCCGCACCTTGGGGTGCTCTGCCAGGGCGAGCTCAATCTCCAAG
>JBCDCF010000422.1:0-4116 GCA_039182345.1 Pseudomonadota bacterium | reverse complement strand
GGTGCCGCTCTTCTCGGTGTAGGCAGCGCCAGGCAGGATCACGTCGGCCGCATGGGCGCCCCTGTCACCATGGGTGCCAAAGTAGACGATGAAAGCGTTCTTGACGTTGGTGAGGTCGATCTCGTCCACGCCCAGAAGGAACAGAACGTCCATCTTGCCGGCCTCTGCGGCCTGGAGCATCTCTTCGGTGGTGCGGCCTTTGCGGTCAGGCACGCACTTGACGTCGAGCCCCCCGACCCGCGCCGCAGCTGTATGGAGGATGCCGAAGCCGTTCCAATCCTCCGTCACCGCGCCAACGTCCTTGGCAATGCGTGCGGCCGCACCCAGAACGGCGGCAGCATCGGGCCTTGCGAACGCTGCAGGGCCGACAATGACGATGGGGCGTTCGGCGCGGGTCAACACCTCACCGAAAGCGCCCAGATCGTCCAGTGAAGACGGACCGGCCCCAAGGTGCTGGTAGGGGTAGGTGAGGTCCACACGCTCGCCGATAAGGCCGATGGGAAGGCCCTTTGCCACCCACGTCTTGCGGATGCGCGCGTTGAGGAGCGAGGCGTCCCACCGCGGATTGGCGCCGATGATGAGGATGGCGTCCGCCTCCTCGATCCCCGCAATGGTGGGATTAAAGACGTAGCTTGCCCGCCCCAGCACCGGGTCGAGCTTTTCTCCAGGCGCCCTGCAGTCCACAGAGGCAACGCCGAGCCGGCCCATCAGGTCCTTAAGGGCAAACAGCTCCTCTGCGGTGGCAAGGTCGCCGCCAATGGCACCTGTGCGCTCAGGCGCTGCGGCCTTTACCTTCTGGGCAATGGCGGCAAACGCCTCGCCCCAGTTGGATGGCTTCAGCGCACCGTTCTGGCGCACGTAAGGCACGTCGAGCCGCTGGGTCCTCAGGCCATCCCAGATGAAGCGGGATTTGTCGGAAATCCACTCCTCGTTCACCGCCTCGTTGAGGCGCGGCAGGATGCGCATCACCTCCCGGCCGCGCACATCGACGCGGATGGCCGAGCCGACCGCATCCATGGCGTCGATGGTCTCGGTCTTGGTCAACTCCCAGGGGCGCGCCTTGAAGGCGTAGGGCTTTGCCGTCAGCGCTCCCACAGGGCAAAGGTCGATGACATTGCCCTGAAGCTCTGAGCTCATCGCCTCTTCAAGGTAGGTGGTGATTTCCATGTCCTCGCCGCGGCCGATGGAGCCAAGGTCGGGGACGCCTGCCACCTCCGTCACGAACCGCACGCACCGCGTGCAGTGGATGCAGCGGTTCATGATGGTCTTCACCAACGGGCCGATATGCTTGTCTTCCACCGCGCGCTTGTTCTCCACAAAGCGCGAGCCCGAGACGCCATAGGCCATCGCCTGGTCCTGAAGGTCGCACTCGCCCCCCTGGTCGCAGATGGGACAGTCGAGCGGGTGGTTGATGAGGAGGAACTCCATCACCCCCTCGCGCGCCTCTTTCACAAATTGTGTGCGCGTGTTGACCGTGGGCGGCGTGCCGTCGCGCCCAGGCCGCAGATCCTTCACTGACATGGCGCAGCTTGCGATGGGCTTTGGCGGCCCGCCCACCACCTGGACGAGGCACATGCGGCAGTTGCCGGCAATGGACAGCCGCTCGTGGAAGCAAAAGCGCGGGATCTCAGCGCCCGCCGCCTCGCACGCTTGCAGCAGCGTATAGTGGTCAGGAACCTCGATCTCAGCGCCGTCGATGATCAGCTTGGCCATGACCGTTCTCCCAACTCGCGTCCCCGTCGCCCCGCTTTCAAGCCCGATGGCAACGGTCAACGCACGCGTCTTCGCACATGCAGCACGACGGTTCTAGCAGACCGGCCGCCGCATTCCACGCCAAATCGCCGATTTCGGACGGGATGTGCGCGTCCCTTCGCCGCCCCGTCAAGCCTGGGGCGGCGGTGCGGGGGTTGCTTGGGAGCCGGCTAGGTCAGGTGGGCGGCCATGTCCTCGCGCCAGGACGGCGGGAGGGCTGCGGGAAAGCGCTCGGCGATGGCGCCATAAACATCGCCAAAACCTTGGACGAGGCAGCGGCGGTCCTCAGCGCTGAGGGCGGTGGCGTGGCTGGCATTGACGCGCACATCGTAGTCGCCTGGACGGTGGGACACCCCGGCAAAGTCGCAGATGCGCCGGGTTTCGCCTTCACTGAAGAGGCTTTCGTAAAAGGCAACGTGCACGTCCTCCTTAGGGAAGACGGCATCAAGGTGCTTCAGCGTCTCCTGGTAGCGGGTGCGGGCGGCCACGTGCGGCTCGTTCATGAATGCTGCAAGGTCGCCCGCATCGGCGGCAGCAGCGTTTAGGGCGGCGCGCTTTTGGATGTGGAAGCGGTAGTGCGACCACACCCTGTCGGCAGGGTTGCGCACGATGAAAAGGATGCGCGGCCTGCCACACAGCCTGCGCATGGCCTCAAACCCCTCCCGGCGCACAACCGCATAGCCGGGGGTGATGTCGCACATCACCTTGTGGGCGCCCGCACGGTCCTTAAAGAAGCGCATGTAACGGCGCTCGTCAGCGTACATGGCGAAACGGTCCATCCGCCGCACGAGGCCGTCGGCCATGGCCTGGCGCTTGGCCGGGGTGGCGGCCGCGAAGGCGCCGAGCTGTTTTTGCAAAGGGGCAGCCAGACGGACCGATACGGGCGTCTTGTTGGCCGCCCCGCCATAAAGGAAGTCGAAATAGTGCACCTCCTTCAAAGGGGGCACATACACCTCAGGATGGTCGCGGAAGTAGCTGTGCAGCCAGGTTGTGCCGGCCTTTTGCGCGCCAATGCAGATCAGCATCGTCGGCGCGGTCGCGCCAGGACCTGCCGCTATGGCCGGCGAAGGCTCGGGCGCGCCCCAGTCCACCTGTGCGGTGCGGACCGGGGCCATCTCGTCCAGTTGTGTCACGTGTGGTCCTGATCGCCATCAATCATCTTATAGTTGCATAGATGTCTGATTGCGATCAAGGCGCGAAATGCTACTCCACCGTGATGGTTATGCGCTCTGAATAGATGGGCGGGTCGTGGGGAATATGCCTGTGGTCGGCAAATAGGAGCTGCAGCGAATAGGTGCCAGGCTCCAGCTCCAACACCGATTCGGTCTGCCCGCCGCCATAGTGGATGGACTGTTCGGAGGCGGGGACGGCGGACGTTAGATCCGGAAGATCGCGATTGACCAGCAGATGGTGGTGGCCGGTTCCCTCCACATCAACGCCCGCAGGGGCAATGCCCATGCCTGACGTGCCAAACAGCACCGTGACGGGCGAGGATACCGTGGCCCCGTCTTCAGGCGAGATGATGTAGACTTTCGTCCCCGGTTTGGACGGCGTCAGCCCCTCGTCCGCCATGGCGGTGGTGGCTGCAAGGGGCGCTGCAGCCAGTGTCGCCGCCAGCAAAAGCGTACGTGCAATCATGAGAATTCCTCCCTTAATGTCATAAACCCTTGATGGGTCCTGACAGGAGGATATAGGTCCCCGTGCCGAACCGAAAACGCGCGGCTTAAACGGACCCGACCGCTGGCGCAGGGCCGTCGGACGGATCGGCGGCCGCAGCACTCTGCCGGTTGAAGTAGGCGGCAAACAGGTCGCTCACCAACACGCCGTTGATCCGCATGCCCGCGATCTGTGCATTGTCGACGCGCACATTCGACAGGTTCACGTCGTTGAAGCTCATGTTGGAGAGGTTGGCATCGCTCACCGACGCGTTGGTAAGGTTCACATTCTGGAACCGTGAGACCGACAGGTTGACGTTGTGAAACCTCGTATTGGACAGGTTCACATCGTCGAACTCCGCATTGGCGACGACGGAGCGTTTGACCGTCAGCCGCTCGCGCTCTTCAACGATCTCCATGGCACCTCCTCAGCCGGCTTCACTCGGCGGCGATCCGAATGTGGGCTTTCCTGTAGCTGTCGATCCGCGCCTCGATTTCAGGGCGGAAGTGGCGGATGAGGCCTTGGATGGGCCAGGCCGCAGCATCGCCTAGGGCGCAGATGGTGTGGCCTTCCACCTGCTTGGTGACGCGCAGCAAAAGGTCGATCTCACGGTTTTCGGCGCGGCCCTCTACAAAGCGCTCCATGACGCGCCACATCCAGCCTGTGCCCTCACGGCAGGGCGTGCACTGGCCGCAGCTCTCGTGCTTG
>JBCDCF010000421.1:0-4126 GCA_039182345.1 Pseudomonadota bacterium | reverse complement strand
GGCCATGTGCAGGTGTTCAAGAATGGCCTCAAGTCCTACCGCGACCTGCCCCACAAGGTGGCCGAGTTCGGCAAGGTGCATCGCTATGAGCCGTCAGGCGCGCTGCACGGCCTGATGCGGGTGCGCGCCTTCACACAGGACGATGCTCACGTCTTTGTCAGCGAGGACCAGGTGGCCGAGGAGTGCCTGGCCATCAACGACCTCATCTTGTCTATTTATGCCGACTTCGGGTTCGATGACGTCATCATCAAATTCGCCGACCGGCCCGAGGTGCGCGTTGGCGAGGACGAGGCATGGGACAAGTCTGAGGCGGCGCTGCGGGAGGTGCTCGACCGTATGGGCCGGCCCTGGACGCTGAATGCCGGCGAGGGGGCGTTTTACGGACCGAAGCTTGAGTACACGCTGCGCGATGCCATCGGCCGTGAATGGCAGTGCGGCACGCTCCAGGTGGACCTCAACATGCCTGAGCGTCTCGGTGCCTTCTACATCGGTGCCGACGGGGAAAAGCATGTGCCTGTCATGCTCCACCGTGCGCTTTTCGGCTCGCTGGAGCGGTTCCTCGGAATTTTGATCGAGAACTATGCCGGCCACCTGCCTTTATGGCTTTCGCCCGCCCCTGTGACGGTGGCGACCATTGTCTCCGACGTCGATGACTATGCCGTGCACGTGGCGGCCACCTTGCGCGCTGCGGGCCTTGTGACCGAGACCGACCTTCGCAACGAGAAGATCAACTACAAGGTTCGCGAGCACTCCGCCGCCAAGGTCCCCGTGATTTTGGTTGTGGGGCAAAGGGAGGCTGAGGAGGCCACCGTCTCCATGCGCCGCCTCGGCTCGCGCGAGACGCGGACCTTGCCTTTGACGGAGGCCGTCGCCCTCCTTGCCGCAGAGGCGATGCCGCCTGACCTCAAGCGCCATGAGGAAGCGGCCGCCCGCGCCCTTGTGGCCGCCGAACAGCGCATAGACGTTGTGGAGGTGTTTGAAGGCTTTGTGGTCAACGATGCTGCCGAATTGAGGGCGAGCGACGTGTTCGAGACCCGCGAAGAGGCGGTGGAAACGGCCCGCCGCATCCTAGCCGAGCGCGGCGGCGGGGTCGCGACGGTCTCCACCCTGAGGGGAGAGACCGACCGCGTGACGGTGGAGCCGGCGGAGTAGATCGCCGGCTCACAGTCGTTCGTCGCCTCAGAGAGGGACCGAGCGCTTACTCAGCGCTCGTGTCCTCGCCCTCTTCGCTGTCGTCCATTTCGGGCGCGGCTTCGGGCTCTTCCTCGAACGTGCGCTCCTCTTCAGGCAGCTCCGCGTGGAGCATTTCGGGCACGTAAAGAAGCACGAACTCGTTGTTCATGGCCGCATCCAGGTGGCGGCCTGAAGAGAACGGCAAGTTGTTGTCCGTCCCCACAAGGATGTGGTTGTCGTCATAGCGCATCACATCTTCAATGGTGAAGAAGGGGAGGGTGAACTTGCCTGTGAGGTCGCGCTTCGCGTCGGTCTGGATCCTTGCCTTGCCGTGCGGGTCGTTAATGTTCATGAGGTCCACGTGCCCGACCCGGCGCACGAGGCCGTTTGCATCCACGGTCGAGGTGTCGATCAACACCACACGCTTCAGATTGGCCGGGCGGGGAAAGCAGTCCGCTTGGGGCTGCTCGGGGTCGGCGCAGGCAAGGCTCGGGTCGCCCTCGCCATTGTCGCGCTCGATCACGAGGGCGTGGGTGTCGTCGATGAAGTTGAAGTCGCCGATGGCCGTTGCCCCTTCCGCGAGCGGGAACTGAAAGGTCTCGCCCGTCCAGCGCTCCAGCAGCGGGTCGAACTCCATCACCTCAAGGACGCGGGGGCCTGTCTCGCCGCTCTCATCAAGGAGCGGCTTTTCAAGCATCGCCCACAGGTTGCCGGTTTCGGGATGGAGCGCCATCCCTTCAAAACCGCCTGAGCGGGGGACGGTGAAGTCGCTGCCGGCCGCCGCAGGCACACGCAAGGTGGGGTGATCGGGGCTTTTCAGCTCCTCCCCGTTCAGCATTGTCGGGTGAAGGCCCGTGATGACGCCGTCGAGGGTGGCCGACAGGAGGAAAGGGCCGAACTCCTCGCCGATCCAAACTTTGCCGTCCACCACCTGGATGCTCTCAAGGTCGAAGTCGGCGCCTGTGAGGTAGCGGGCCTCGGTACCTTCATGGGCAATGCGGAAGGGGATGATGTGGTCAGGGTCGCGCAGGAACACCGTTTCCACAATGTCGAGGTTACCCGTGTCGAACTCAGGGATCACCCTGTGGAAGAACAGGAGCGCGTCAGGGCTGTTCACCTTGGAGCCGAAGCCGTTGTCGGTGAGGGCGTAGACGCTGCCTTCGGGGCCAAAGTCCATGGCAAAGCCTGAAAAGCCTTGCACGGGCTGACCGATGAAGGGGTAGCGGATCCCCGTGGAGCGCCCGCCATGGAGGGTGCCTGTGTTGCCCTCAACGCTCATGGGTCGGTCGACGCGGTTCGGGCCGGCCGCGAACTTGCCGCTGATCCATGCATCGACGGGGGCGTCCGAGGGCGGTGCGATCAGCGTCAAGGCCGGCAACACCACGTGGGCGCGCAGCTCTGCGGGAAACACCGTTTCCTGCGCCAGAGCCGGTGCGGTCATGAGGGCGCACAGGGCGGCCATGAGGGGCAGTCGTCGTGTCATCGGATCCTCCTTGCGTTGACGCATTGGCGGTAGAGGTCGACTTTGACAGCTGCATGACTGCCAAGCGCCGCCCCCCGCGTTCTCAAAAGGCAAGTGTGGCGCCTTGAGCGTTGGTAAATGCCACCTGGGGTCGATTTGAAGGGCGGATCGATCGCTGGTGCGTTTTGCCCCTGCGTGGTAAGGAGAGGGTCTGCATTCCCCACCCGCCCGCAACCACAGCCATCCGTCAGGATCGCTGGCGAACCCCGTTGCGGACACACCCCGCGGAGACAGTGATGAAGACAACGTTTTTGGGCCCCACGGGCCTTCGCGTTTCCGAGTTGTGCCTTGGCACCATGACCTTCGGCACCGAGACCGGCTGGGGCGCCGACAAGAACGAAAGCCGCGCCATTTTCGACGCTTATGTGGACGCTGGCGGCAACTTCATCGACACCGCCAACGCCTACACCGGCGGCACGGCCGAGCGCATGACGGGCGAGTTCGTCAAAGGCATGCGCGACCGCTTCGTCATTGCCACCAAGTATACGATTTCCTCCGACAAGACCGACCCCAACGCCGGCGGCAACCAGCGCAAGAACTTGGTCCGTGCGCTCGATGCCAGCCTTCAGCGGCTGGAGACCGATTACATCGACCTTTACTTCGTGCACATGTACGATGGCTTCACGCCTATGGAGGAAATGCTGCGGGCGCTGGACGATCAGGTGCGCGCCGGCAAGATCCTTTATGTGGGCTTTTCGGACTTTCCGGCGTGGATCGTCTCGCGCGCCGACATGATGGCGCAAATGGCCCACATGACACGACCCGCCTGCATCCAGATCGAGTACAATCTTGCCATGCGCGAGGCCGAGCGTGACCTCATCCCCATGGCCGACGCACTAGGCCTCAGCGTGATGGACTGGTCGCCCCTTGGCGGCGGCGCACTGTCGGGCAAGTTGGTGCAGCCGAACCCTGAGGAGAACTACGAGGGCCGCGTCGCCTCCTCAGCCGTTGCCCGCAACTTCGACAAGTATAAGGCCGATCACGCCAACGCCGTGGTGCGTGCCTTGATCGATGCGGCAGAGGCCATGGGGACGACGCCGGCCCGCCTTGCCATTGCCTGGCTGCGGGCCAAGTCGGACATGCACATACCCATCGTCGGTGCCCGCTCCGCCCGCCATGTGCGTGACAACCTGATGGCCGCCGACCTCACCGTCCCCGACGAGATCATGGCGCGGCTTGAGGCGGCAAGCGCCATCGACCCCGGTTTTCCCGTCCGCTTCCTGCGCGGCGGCCAGGGCGACTGGTTCGGCGATCAGCCCGTCAAGCTCGACCCTCGCGCGCGCCCCACCGGCCGGCGCTTCATGGACCTTTAGGCACCCCGCTTGCCCTCATTGCCCGCACGGTGCGATGAGGGCAGGCAGAAACGGGGAGAGGGACGATGCGCATCAGGCTTGGCATGGTGGGGGGCGGCGAGGGCGCCTTCATCGGTGC
>JBCDCF010000420.1:0-4145 GCA_039182345.1 Pseudomonadota bacterium | reverse complement strand
GTGGCGGCGCAGCGTCCCGCCCTGGCCGGGAAGGTCCACCATCAGGACCGAAATGCCGCGCTGCAAAGCGCCGTGGGCCTGCATGAACCACATCTCGTCCTTGATGGAATCAAGCCCGCCGAAGCAGATGAGGACGGGGAGCTTGTCGCCGGGAAACGGCGCGCGGACGAAGTAGCCGCACATGGGTTTGCCTGGCTCATAGGGAATGTCCACCACCTCGCCGGGCGGGTTGAGGTGCGCCAGGAAACGGTGGCTTGAGGCCTCCATCTTCTCAAACGTCGGCAGGCGGACGGGGTCGTCAGGCTCAAGGTGAAACTCGGCCTGGCGATAGTAGTCCGCCGCGCGCAGGAAGCAGTTCATGGCGGTGCGGATGTGGCCCGCCTTCTCTTCCTCTTCGCCGCGGGCCAAATTGCGCTCGGCAATCTCAAGCCATTCGCGGTGCCAACTGTCCTTGTCGCCGGGGATCATGCGCGAGGCGGCCATGAACACCTCCGACACCGCGCCGCCGCCTTCCTGGGTTTCGCCGAGGCCGCGGCGGAACTGGTAGGACAGCCAAGGGTGATCGGGCCAGTGGTGCCACCCCATGGGCTGATAGTGGGCGTTGGGGTTGTCGGAGGCGATGTCGATGGCGTTTTCGGGCAGCGGTTCGGCCATGAGGGTCCTCAAAGTGTGGGGCGTCAGGCGCGGGCGGCGTCGGTGGTCATGAACCAGTCGTAGATTTGCTCACCGGTCCAGAAGGCAACGCCGGGGCGTGCGGCCATCTCGGCGAAGATTTCCTCAAAATAGCGGATCCTGTGGGGCACACCGCTGATGTAAGGATGGACGGCGACGGAGATGAACTTCGCCCTGTGCTCGCCCTCAGCATATAGGCGGTCGAACTGATCCATCACGCGGCGCTTGAAATACTCCGACTCATGGTGCTGGACGATCATCATGGGGATGTCGTTCAGTTCCACCGTATAGGGGATGGTGACGAGGGGGCCGTTGTCGGTGGCCATGCGGCAGGGCTCGTCGTCGAAAACGAAGTCGCCGCAATATTTGATGCCGTGCTTGGTGAGGATTTCGGGCGTGTCGTAGGTCTGCGTCAGGCCTGGACCGAGCCAGCCGACGGGGCGCTTGCCCGTAAAGCGCTCACAGGTGTCCAGCGACAGGGCAATGGTCGCCTCCTGATCGTCCAGTTTGTGGGTGGGCATTTGCACGTAGGAGTGGCCCATGAACTCCCACCCGGCCTCGCGCGCGGCGGCCGCCACGGGCTCATAGGTCTCGCAGACGCGGGCGTTGATGGACAATGTGGGGGTGATGTTCAGCGCATCGAGCGCGGCCTTCAGGCGCCAGAACCCCACGCGCATCCCATACTCGTGCCAGGCCCAGTTGGGGATGTCGGGGGTCAACACCTGGCCTGTGGGGGCGGGCAGGATCTGGCGGGCCATGGGCCGCTCGATCTCCCACTCCTCAAGGTTCACGATGGGCCAGACAACGATGCGCAGCCCGTCAGGCAGCGTGAGAGGCGGCCGGTCGACAATGGCGGAGTAGGGGATGCGCTCTCTTGGCGTGGTCTGGGTCACGGGCGGTGTCCTCGTGGCGGTCGTGTGGTCGGTCTGGCCCTGCCGTCTGCCTAAAGGCCGGGCAACCGCACCCCATATGGTGCACTCTGTTCAACTTGTCTTTCCTATCTATCAATTTTCGCGGGAGCGATGTAAAGGCGAACGGGCGAACAGCGGCGGGAGTGGCGATGGACGCTAAGGCCGACAATGGCGAGGACAGCGTTGACGAGGCGGGTCTCGGCGCGCGTCTGCGCGAAATCCGTAAGTTGAACGGGCTGCGCCTTAAGGATGTGGCGGCCGGGGCAAAGTGTTCCGAAAGCCTTTTGTCGAAGATCGAGAATGGCGCGGTCAGTCCCTCCATCAACACATTGCACCGCGTGGCGCGGGCGCTTGGCACCACCATTGGCGAACTCTTTGCCGAGCCCGACCACGGCGCCCCGTTTGTCTTAAAGCGCGGCAAGCGGCCCACATTGGTGCGCCATCCCTTGCGTGGCGGCGACGGCATCACCCTTGAAAGCCTGACACCGTTCGAGATCGGCGGCCTCTTGCAGGCACAGATCCATGCCCTCGAACCTGGCGGCGCCAGCGACGGACAGATCCAGCACGAAGGGGAGGAGCTTGGCTATGTGCTTGAAGGCACGTTGGAATTGACCGTCGATGGTCAGCGCGCCGTGCTGGGGCCGGGGGACTCTTTCTTCTTTGCCTCGCAGCGCCCTCACGGCTATCGCAACGGCGGTGACACGGTGTGCCGCGTCGTCTGGGTGAACTCCCCGCCCACCTACTGACCAGGGCCCGATCCAACCCGCGATCCCTTGACTTTGTTCAAGCGACTTTCAGTATAGGAAAGCGAGAGCCACAGAGTTGGAACGGGAATTGCTGGACAGTCCCGTCACCACACCGCATCGCCGGCGATAAACGGCGCAACAGTTGAGAGGATGGCAGCGATGAAGAAGTTTTTGGCCGCATCATCGGCCCTTTGCCTTACCCTTGCCGCAGGGCTGACCATCCCTGTGACGGCGTCTGCCCAAACGGTCTTGAAGATCGCCCATGTCCTTCCCGCAGGCGACCCGCGCGACCTTGCTGCCCGCAAGATCGGCGAAATCCTGGCCGCCGACCCCACCTGCGAGATGGAAGTGCAGGTCTACCCCTCAGGCCAGCTTGGCATGTTCAAGGACATCAACGAAGGGGTCCAGTTCGGCTCCATCGAGATGAGCGTCATGCCCGCCTCCTATATTGTCGGCACTGAGCCGCTGTTCGGCGTGTTCGACCTGCCCTTCTTCTGGCCGCAGGACGTGGATCAGCTGCTCGAGCTCCACAAGGGCGAGGCGATGGAAAAGCTCGCCGGCTCCATGGAAAAGCACAACATGGTCCTCGTGGACGTCTGGCACACAGGCTACAAGCAGTGGACAGGCAACCGCCCCCTCAACACCCTCGACCAGTATGAGGGTCTCGTCTCCCGCGTGATGCCCTCGCCCATCCTCGCCGAGCAGCAAAAGGCGCTGGGCCTGACGCCCGTGACGATGCCGTTCCCCGAGACCTACAGCGCCCTCCAGTCAGGCGCGGTGGACGCCCAGGAAAACCCCAACCCCACGTCCTGGAACATGAAGTTCCACGAGGTCCAGTCGCACCTGACGATGACCTATCACGGCAACCTCGACCAGGTGATCCTGGTCAACAAGCCCTGGTTCGAGGGGCTGTCGGAAGAGTGCCGCACAGCGCTCACCAACGCGATGCCCGAGGCCAACAACGTTGCCCTCACAGAGACCATGAAGCAGGAAGAAGAGGCGATGGCCGACTTCAAGGAAGAGGGCCTGACCATCGTTGAAGTCTCCGAGGACGAGCGCAACGCCCTGCGCGATGCGATCCTTCCCACCGTGCGCGCCTTCTACGTGGAGAACACGGGCGATGAAGGCAAAGCCATCATCGAAGCCTTCGAAGCGGAGATGGCGGGCCAGTAGGCGGCCCGCGTCAGCCCCGCTTCAGGCCCGGTCGCAAAGGCGATGGCCTCCTTCATTGCCTTCGCGACAGGCGCATTGAAACTGCTTGACCGCACCGTTGCCGTCGCGGCCGGTGCGGCCTTGCTGATCGTCACTTTCACCATCTTCTTGAACGCCACGGGCCGCTACACCGCAGGGATCTCGTTTCTGGGCGGTGAAGAGTTGGCGCGGCTTCTGACGGTGTGGATCACCTTCGTTGCCGCCTACGCCATGTTGCGGGCCGACAAGCACGTCACCATCGACCTTTTCCTGCGCATGGTGCCTGACCCCGTGCAAAGGCTGTTCCGCGGGCTGACGGCCTTCATCGGCCTCCTTGCCATGTCCTATCTTGCGGTGCGGGCCTACCAGCTCACCGCCTTCAGCTTCGGCACGGGCCAGATGGGGACGACGCTGAAAGTGCCGCGGGCGCTGTTCTTCCTGCCTGTCTTCGTAGGTGCGGTATTGATGGCGCTCGCCTTCCTGGACAAGCTGGTCCGCGCCATCACGAACACCTTGCCGCCTCTTCCAGCGCTGATCCCGCCGGGCGCGGCCTCCCTCGACGCCGACGCTGAGACCGACGCACGCTGATGGCAATCCCCGTTCTCGTCGTCCCGGCCTTTGCTCT
>JBCDCF010000419.1:0-4145 GCA_039182345.1 Pseudomonadota bacterium | reverse complement strand
TGCCGAAAAGCCTGCCGGGCAGGACGGCGACGACGACCCCGACGATGGCTTCATCGCCTCCTCGTCCTCGCAGGATTTTCCCCGCTGATCACAGCGCCGGCGGGGCTGCCCCAAGCCCTGATGTCGCGCCTTGGGTAGAGGCCGAAAGCCCCGTTGCGCGGGCGCTTCGCCTCACATATGGTCTGGCGCTTCCATTCATGAGGTCCAACGATGAGCCTGCGAGACGAGGCCGAGTCCCGCCCGTTTTTCAATGCCGCGCTCGATGATGCCGATCCTGATCTGGCGCGCGCCATCGCGCTCGAAGCTGAGCGTCAGCAAAACGATATCGAACTGATCGCGTCGGAGAACATTGTTTCCCGCGCCGTTCTTGAGGCGCAGGGGTCGCTCCTGACCAACAAGTATGCCGAAGGCTATCCTGGCCGCCGTTATTATGGCGGTTGCCAGTTCGTCGATATGGCCGAAGAACTGGCCATTGAGCGGCTGACCCGCCTGTTCGGCGTGGAGTTTGCCAACGTTCAGGCCAATTCAGGCAGCCAGGCGAACCAGGCCGTCCTCCTGGCAATGGCCAAACCCGGCGACACGCTGCTCGGCATGAGCCTTGATGCCGGCGGTCACCTCACCCACGGCGCCAAACCGAACCTTTCGGGCAAGTGGTTCAATGCGGTGGGCTACGGCCTCGACAAACAGACCGGCCTCATCGACTACGAGGCCCTCGCAGAACTGGCCGAAACCCATAAGCCGCGCATCATTATCGCAGGCGGCTCGGCCTATTCGCGCCTCATCGACTTTGCCCGCTTCCGTGAGATTGCCGATTCGGTGGGGGCCATCTTGCATGTGGACATGGCCCACTTTGCAGGCCTTGTGGCAGGCGGTGCGATCCCCAGCCCCTTCCCCCATGCGCACGTTGTGACCTCCACCACCCATAAGACCTTGCGCGGCCCCCGCGGCGGCGTGGTGCTGACCAACGATCCCGACATCGCCAAGAAGATCAATTCGGCCATCTTCCCAGGCCTTCAGGGCGGGCCGTTGATGCACGTGATCGCCGCCAAGGCCGTTGCCTTCGGCGAGGCGCTGAAGCCCGACTTCAAGGTCTACGCCCGCAATGTGGTGGAAAACGCCCGCGCCTTCTCCGAAGCGCTGAAAGGCCATGGCTTCGAGATTGTCTCAGGCGGAACCGACACCCACGTGGTGCTGGTGGACCTTCGCCCCAAAAGCATCACCGGGCGCGATGCTGAAAAGGCGCTGGAGGCGGCCGCCATCACCTGCAACAAGAACGGCATCCCAGACGATCCGCAAAAGCCGACCATCACGTCAGGCATTCGCGTTGGAACGCCGGCGTGCACCACCCGCGGCTTCGGCGTTGCCGAGTTCCAGGAGGTGGCGCGGCTGATGGCGGAGATTGTGGGGGCAGCCGATGCTTCCGGCGCCGTCGACCCTGCCGTCACCGAAGCGGTGAAGAGCCAGTCCCACGCGCTGACGGGGCGGTTTCCCATCTACCGCTAACGATCGTTCAGTCTTTCGGCGGCCCGGCTATGGGCCGCCGGACATCGTTCAGTCTTTCGGTGGCCCGACAACGGGCCTCCGGTCATGGAGTTGAAGGCGTGCGTTGTCCTTACTGCGCATCGGACGGGACGCAGGTCAAAGACTCCCGCCCCACCGAGGATGGCACCTCCATCCGCCGCCGCCGCGTGTGCGCCATGTGCGGCGGCCGCTTTACAACGTTCGAGCGCGTGCAGTTGCGCGAACTCTCCGTCATCAAGCGCAGCGGCAAGCGTGAAGCCTTCAACAGGGACAAGCTCGTGCGTTCCCTCTCCATCGCCACCCGCAAGCGCGGCATTGGCGAGGAGGCGCTGGAAAGGCTGGTCTCAGGCATTGTCCGCCAGCTGGAAAGCGCAGGGGAGAGCGATGTGCCTGCCGCCGCCATCGGCGAACTCGTCATGGACGCGCTGAAGGCGGTGGATGACGTGGCTTATGTGCGCTTTGCCTCCGTCTACCGCAATTTCTCCGAAGCCAGCGATTTTGAAGCGTTCGTGGCCGAACTCGCCGAGAGCGTGTCGGAACGCGCGCAGGCAAGCTCTGCCGCCGCCCACACCGCTGACAGCGACGAGCCCAAGTCATGAGCGATGCGCAGGATGCGCGCTTTATGGCTTCAGCCCTTGCCCTTGGCCGCCAGGGGGCAGGGCGCACCGCGCCGAACCCCTCCGTCGGCGCCATCCTCGTCCAGTCCGGCACGTTAGGCAGCGTTGTGGTGGGGGCGGCACGCACACAGGACGGCGGCCGGCCCCATGCGGAGCGCGTTGCCCTCAAGCAGGCAGGGTCCGCCGCCCGCGGTGCCACCCTTTATGTGAGCCTTGAGCCCTGTTCCCATGTGGGCCGCACACCGCCGTGTGTGGATGCCGTCATTGCCGCAGGCATCGGCCGTGCGGTCGTCGCCACCACCGACCCGAACCCCGCCGTTGCGGGGGAGGGTCTGCGCAAACTGGAAGCGGCGGGGATTGAGGTCAGCCTCGGCCTTCGCGGCGAGGAGGCGAGGCGTGACCTTGCCGGCCACGTCAGCCGCATGTGCCGCGGCCGGCCCCATGTGCGGCTGAAGCTTGCCGTCTCCGCCGATGGGGGGATCGGCCGTGAGGGGGAAGGGCAGATCGCCATCTCCAGCGAATTGTCCCGCCGGCGCGCCCACCTCATGCGCGCCGAGAGCGATGCCATTGCGGTGGGCATCAACACCATGATGTTCGACAACCCGCAGCTCACCTGCCGCCTCCCTGGGATGGCGATCCGCTCCCCCGCAAGGGTCATTTTCGACACCAAGGCACAGACGCCGCCTGATGCGGCCGTGTTCCAGACCGCCGTTGCTGCCCCCGTCATCGTCGTGTGCGGACATGACGCGGACCCCGAGAAGATCGATGCCCTCAGCGAAGCGGGGGCCGATTGCATCCCCATCGACACCGGCCCCGATGGCCGCGTGGACCCCAAAAAGGCCCTTGCCCTCCTCGCCGGCCAGGGGATGACCACGGTGATGGTGGAGGGCGGTGCGCGCCTTGCCGCCTGCCTCCTCAAGGCTGACCTCGTGGATGAGATCCAGTGGATTGACGCACCCACAGTCCTTGGCGGTCATGTGATCAAGCCGTTCGGCGGCAAAGGGCCGGCACAGCTTGCCGAACGGTTCGTCCTCATTCATGAGGAACGCCTCGGTGGCGACACATGGCGCCACTATTGGCGCAAGGACTGAATGTGTTCACAGGCATTGTCACCGACGTGGGGCGCCTTGCCGCCAAAGAGCCCCTTGGGACGGATGGCGCGCGCCTTGCGATCGACTGCCACTATGACGCAGCTGGCATTGCCATTGGCGCCTCCATCGCTTGCAGCGGCGTGTGCCTGACCGTCACCGACCTTGCGCCCCTTGAGGAGGGTGCCCGCTTCAGCGTCGACGTCTCCGCCGAAACCATGGACAAGACCACCATCGGCCGTTGGTCGCTGGGGGAGCCCATCAATCTGGAGCGCTCATTGAAGGCGGGAGACGAGTTGGGCGGCCACATGGTGAGCGGCCATGTGGACGGGACGGCCACCATCATCGAGCGCACCGACGCGCCCGAGATGTCGGTCCTGCGGTTTAACCCGCCCGAGGCGCTGTTGCCGCTGATTGCGCCCAAAGGGTCGGTGGCCCTCGACGGCACATCGCTCACCGTCAATGAGGTGGGCGACACCTTCACCGTGGCCATGATCCCCCACACCCTGGCAGTGACCAGCTGGCATGCAAAGGCCGTGGGCGACAGGGTCAATATTGAAGTGGACACCATTGCGCGCTACGTGGCGCGCCTTGTCTCGTTTCGCGGTGCTGCCGGCTGAGTGCGCCGCGCGAACCCGCCCACCGGCGCCGATGCCTCGGGCCCGCGCCCTTGGCCCACGCTTTGAGGACTGACCATGACCCCACGCGCCCTCATCATCGAGGCCCGGTTCTATGAGGACATTGCCGAGATGCTCCTGTCCGGCGCGAAGGCCGAGCTGGATCGCCGCGGCATCAACATCGAGGTGGTCTCCGTGCCGGGCGTGTTGGAGATCCCCATCGCCCTTGCCATGGCCATCCATGCCTCGCGCCGCAGTGACGATGCGTTCGACATGTTCGTGGGTCTCGGCTGCGTGGTGCG
>JBCDCF010000418.1:0-4157 GCA_039182345.1 Pseudomonadota bacterium | reverse complement strand
GGCGCCCGGGTCCTGCAAAAGCTCGGCGTTGAGGCACAGGCCCTTCCGCCTGCCGACACCATGACGGCGCTGCGCCTTGGCACCATCGATTCGGCGGAAATCTCCTTCCCCGCCATCGACAATGCGCTGGAGCTCTACACCTACGCCGACAACTACTACTTCCCCGGCTGGCACCAGCAGACGAGCCTCATCACCTTCATCATCAACAAGGATGTGTGGGAAGGGCTCGAGGAGCGCCACCAGCTGGCCATTCGCGAGGTGTGCACCGCCAACGTGGCGCTGACCATGGCGAAGGGCGAGTCCATGCAGCTTGGCCCCATGGCCGAACTGCGCGAAAAGGGCGTGACCTTCCATAAGTGGAGCCCCGAAATGCTGGCTCTGTTCGAGGAGAAGTGGAACGAGGTGGTTGAGGAAATGACCGCCGAGGACGAAGACTTCGCCAAGGTCTGGGAAGCGTTCTCAAAATTCCGCAAAGACTATGCGGAGTGGGCGAGCTACGGCTACCTCCAGTAGGATGAGCGCCCCTTCAGGCGCACGCGCGCACAGGGTTGAGCGGGGGGCGCTGCCCTCCGCAAGCGGCCGATGACGGGTCTTTTGTCCCTTGCGGCCATCCTGGCATGGCCGTGCCGTGTGTTCGCCTTTGCCTGCGGGGTGCTGTTGTTCGTTCTGGCCGGTGTCATCATTTACGATGTCATCGGCCGGCAATTCTTCGCCACCGGGTCTTTTGCTTTGCAGGAGCTTCAGTGGCACCTTCACGGGGCCATTGCCGTCCTCGCGTTCGGGTATGCCTATGTGAAGGACGCCCATGTGCGCATCGACGTGTTCGCCGCAAAGCTGAAAGGGCGCACGCGGCTGAAGATCGAGGTGGCGGCCATCCTCCTCTTCCTCGTCCCGTTCATGGTGCTCCTGGCCTCCTGGGGGTACGACTTTGCCGAGCGGGCCTATGTGCGCGGCGAAGGGTCGACCACCAACCTTGGCCTGTCGAACCGTTGGATCATCAAGTCCGCGGTGCCGGCCTCTGCCATCCTCACCCTGTGCGGCGGGATTGCGGTGGCGCTGCGGGCCATTGTCGCCCTGAGGCGGCCGGACCTCATTGCCGACCCGTTCGAGCGGGACAACCCGCAGCTGGCGGCCGAGACCAAACCCAATGCTTGAGGTCTTCACCGACATCCTGCCGGGGCTGATGTTCCTGTCGCTGGTGGTGGGCCTGTTCTCAGGCGCGCCTGTGGCGGTGATGCTGATGGGGGTGTCCCTCGTCTTCGGCGTCATTGCCGTGCTCCTCGGGGAGATGCGCATTGTCCATGCCACCCTCATCCCCAACCGCATCTTTGGCGGCACCATCGAAAATCCTGTCTTGGTGGCAGCGCCCATGTTCATCTTCATGGGCCTTGTCATGGAGCGAACCCGCATCGCCGAAGACCTTCTGATCACCCTTCAGCGCCTGTTGCGCGTGGTGCCAGGCGGATTGGCCCTTGCGGTGGTGTTGATGGGGACGGTTCTGGCAGCCGCCACAGGCATCATCGGCGCGTCGGTGGTGATGCTGACGGTCCTGGCGCTCCCCACCATGGTGGCGCGGGGCTACCAGCCCTCGTTGGCGGCCGGCACCGTGGCGTCGGCAGGAACGCTCGGGATCTTGATCCCGCCCTCCATCATGCTCGTCTTCATGGGCGATTTGTTGTCGGTGGCCATCGGCAAGCTCTTCGTGGCGGCCTTGTTGCCAGGGCTCTGCCTGTCGCTCTTTTATGTCCTCTTCATCAGCGGGTTCTCCACGCTGCGACCGTCGGCAGCACCCAAGTCTCCGCCTTTGCCGCCAGAGGAGCGGGCGGGGCTGATCCGCGACACCATCGTTGCCCTCATCATCCCTCTGGCGCTGATCACCATGGTGCTCGGCTCCATCCTGGGCGGGATCGCAACGCCGACGGAAGCGTCTGGCGTTGGCGCGGCAGGTGCGCTGCTGCTCGGCCTTTTGCGCGGCCGCCTGTCCCTCAAGGTGATGCGTGAGAGTGCTGACGGATCGGTGCGCACCGTTGCCATGCTGTTCTTCATCTTCGTCGGCGCGACGGCCTTCTCCTACATCTTCCGCAAGATCGGCGGTGAGCACTTCCTTGTGGAAACGGCCCAGTCCCTCAACCTTGGCGACTGGGGCTTGCTGTTTGCCATGATGATCATGGTTTTCGCCATGGGCTTTTTCTTCGACTGGATCGAGATCACCTTGATTGTCTTGCCCATCTTCGCGCCGCTGGTGGCGCTGATGGACCTCGGCGACCATGTGGACAAGGCCGACCTTGTCTACTGGTTTGCCGTCCTTGTGGCGATCAACCTTCAGACCAGTTTCTTAACCCCGCCCTTTGGGTTCGCGCTCTTCTACTTGAAGGGCGCGGCAGGCAACCTTGTGTCCATGAATGCCATTTACCGCGGCATCATTCCGTTCGTGGTGCTGCAGCTCACCGTCCTTGCCCTTGCGATCGCTTTTCCGGAGATCGTCATGTGGCTGCCCAACACGCTCGCCCAATGACACAGCGGTTTGCCAATAAGACGGTGGTGGTGTTCGGCGCAGGGTCGGTGGGGCCCGGCTGGGGTAACGGCAAGGCGGCGGCGGTGCTTTATGCCCGTGAGGGCGGGTCCGTGGTGTGCGTTGACCGCAGCGAGGTGGCGGCCTCCGAAACGGTGGACATGATCGCCAAGGAGGGCGGCACGGCCACCGCTGTCGTCGCCGATGTGACGCGCGAGGATGAGGTTGCGGCCGTCTTTGCCACCGTTCCGGCGCCCCACGTGGTCCACTACAATGTGGGCATCAGCCGGCCAGGCAATGTGCTCGACCAGTCCGAGGAGGATTGGCGGGACGTGTTTGCCATCAACCTTGACGGTGCGTTCAACGTCGCCAAGCGGGCCATTCCCTTGATGCGCGCGCAAGGGGGCGGTGCCTTCGTGTTCATCTCCTCGGTGGCGGCCATCCGCAATGGAGGGTACGCTTATGCCGCTTACGAGGCCTCTAAGGCGGCGCTGAACCGCCTGTCGCGCACCATTGCCGTTGCCCATGCGGCAGAAGGGATCCGCTCCAACGTCATCATGCCGGGATTGATCGACACCCCCCACGTCACCGCGATGATTGCAGGGCGCGCCACCAGCGCCGACGGTCTTGCCGAGCGCCGCGCCGCCGCCCCGCCCATGAAGCGCCAGGGGTCGGCGTTCGACGTTGCCGAGGCCGCCGCCTTCCTGGTCTCCGACGCTGCCGGCTACATCACAGGGGTGGAGTTGGCTGTGGACGGAGGGCTCACCTTGATGACACCTTCCGCATGAGCCTCACCCACATCATAGAGGAGGGGCCGCGGGCGGATGTGGCGCCTGGCGCCATCGTCACCGGTGGGGCAGGGGCGCTGGGCTTTGCCATTGCTGAGCGCTTGAAGGCTGCCGGCCGCCATGTGGTCCTGTTCGATGTGGGCGATCAGGTGGCAGCCCGCGGCGAGGCGCTCGGCGGTCTTGGCCTTCCCTGTGACATGGCGGATGAAGCGGCCGTCAAGCGCGCGTTTTCGGAGGCCGTCTCCACCGTCGGCCCTGTGGGGATTGTGGTCCATTGCGCAGGCATTGCGCCTGTGACCCCGTTCCTGGACACGGACAAGGCCACCTTCGACACGGTCATGGCCGTCAACCTGACAGGCGGCTTCGTCCTCTTTCAGCTGGCGGCACGGCTCCTGGTGGATCGCGGGCTCGCGGGGCGCTTTTTGTCCATCACCTCCATCTCTGGCGAACGCGCAGGCTTCGGTCGCGCCGCCTATGGCACCTCAAAGGCTGCGCTCATCCAGCTGACGCGGCAGATGGCGCTTGAACTGGGCCCCTATCAGATCACCGCCAACGCCATTGCGCCCGGGCCTGTGGACACGCCCCTTGCCCGCGGTGCCCACACGGCGGAGACGCGGGCGGACTATATCCGCTCCATCCCCGTCGGCCGCTATGGGGAAGAGGGTGAAGTCGCTGACGCTGCAGCGTTTTTGACAGGCGATGGCGCCGGCTACATCACCGGCCAAACCTTGTGCGTGGACGGGGGCTATATGGCCTCGGGCATGGGGGTCGTCATGGCTCAGAGCGCTGCTGCCGTCCGCCGCGGACCCCATCAACGAAAGGACGATGTGTGAGGAACGAGATGACCGGCGGCGAGG
>JBCDCF010000417.1:0-4160 GCA_039182345.1 Pseudomonadota bacterium | reverse complement strand
GTGGGAGCATGAAGGCGGCTACGTCGACCCGTTCCGCCCCCAGGTGGCGCGCTTTGAATCGCCTGAAGAGCTGGCCGCCGATCGCGCGCAGCACCTCAAAGCCGTGCGCACCATGGTGGAGACGCTGTCCGTCTTCGTCTTCACCCTGGGGCTGACCGAAGCGTGGGGAGATGGGGACGGCGCAGTCTATCCCCTGGCACCGGGGGTGGCGGGCGGCACTTACGACCCCTCGCGCCACCGCTTCCACCACTTCAGCGTGGATGATGTGGTCAGCGACATGCGCGCGGCCATTGCCCTCATCCGCGAGAAGAACCCTGAGGCGAAGGTGGTGCTCACCGTCTCGCCGGTGCCTTTGATGGCAACGGCCCTCGACAGGCACGTTCTGGTGTCCACCACCCACTCCAAGGCGGTTCTACGCGTGGCGGCACAGACTTTGGCCGATACGCTGCCGGTGGTGGACTACTTTCCCTCCTATGAGATCGTGACCGCCCCGCACACCCGCGGCCGCTATTTCGGCCCCGATGCCCGCGCGGTGACGGAGGATGGGGTCAGCCACGTCATGGCACTGTTTCTGCGCCACTATGGTGACAGGGAGGCCGCGATGCCGGTGGCCGATACGCCCCGCACATCGGCCCGCCAGCACAAGGCGGCGATGGAAAAGATCGTCGATGTCCTGTGCGAGGAGGAGATGCTGGACCAGCCGCGGCGCTAGCATCTTGCCCCGCCAACAGGTGGTTGCCTGCCACGGCTTGAGGTCTTCCCGCCGCCGGGAAACAATGGCGCACGGCCCGTCAACGGTCCGCATGCCCCACCACCACCCTTGGGAGAGACGCCATGGATCTGGGTTTGAGCGAGAAGGCGCGTCCCCACCTTGGGGCGGTGAGGGCAATGGTGGAGGACGAGATTGCCCCCCTCGACGCCGAGTTTCATGACGAGGTGGGCCGCGCCCCTGGCGGCAACCGCTTCCACCACACCCCCCGCCAGCGCGAGATCCTGGACGGTCTGAAGGCCAAGGCGAAAGAGCGCGGTCTGTGGAACTTCTGGCGCACCAACATGCCCGAAGGCCCAGGCCTGACCAATGTGGACTACGCGTATCTGGCCGAAGAGATGGGCAAGGTCCGGATCGCTGCGGAGGTGTTCAACTGCTCAGCGCCCGACACAGGCAACATGGAAGTCTTCGACAAGATGGGCACCGAGGCCCACAAGTCCCGCTGGCTGGCGCGCCTCCTCAACGGTGACATCCGCTCCGCCTACCTGATGACGGAGCCGCAGGTGGCGTCATCGGACGCCGTCAATATTGCGCTTGAGGCCAGACGCGATGGCGATCACTACGTCTTGAATGGGGAAAAGTGGTGGGCCTCCGGTGCAGGGGACCCGCGCTGCGCCGTCTACATCGTGCTTGCTGCCACAGACCCGACGGCCCACAAGCATTCCCGCCATTCCATGTTCGTGGTGGACGCCAAGACGCCTGGCGTTGAGGTGCTGCGGCCGATGATGGTGTTCGGCCATGACGATGCGCCGCACGGCCACATGCACATTCGCCTCACCGATGTGCGCGTGCCTGCCGAAGACCTTGTGCTCGGCGAAGGGCGCGGGTTCGAGGTGGCGCAGGCAAGGCTCGGCCCGGGGCGCATCCACCACTGCATGCGCTCCATCGGCCTTGCGGAGAAGGCGCTGGAGTTGTTTTGCCACCGCTCCACCTCCCGCGAGGCGTTCGGCCGGCCGCTCAGCGAGCTTGGCGGCAATATGGACAGGATCGCCGATGCCCGCATCGGCATCGAACAGGCGCGGCTTTTGTGCCTGAAGGCTGCGCACATGATGGACACCGAAGGCGTGCGCGCCGCCCAGCCGTGGATCAGCATGATCAAAGTGTCGGCGCCTGAGGTGGCCCTTGCCATCTGCGACGAAGCGATCCAGCTCCACGGCGGCGCAGGCATCAGCCAGGACACGCCCCTTGCGGCCATGTGGACCCACCTTCGCACCATGCGCATGGTGGACGGGCCCGATGCCGTCCACCGCCGGCAGATTGCCCGGCGCGAGTTGAAGCTGCGGGCGAACGCTTAACGAAATAAGGTTATCCCCTCCTCTCCTGCTTGTGTCCGTTTGAATGCTTCGCCTGCTAGCCAGAGCGGAGCCGACGCGTTATCTGACGCGCCATCCAGGACAGGCCGGCGCATTTTTGCCGGCAACGACCCTTAGGGGGTCGATCATGTGTCACAGGGTTGGAGAGTTGCGTGCGTAATCGGATCAGCCCAGCCACGGCGAGAGGGCCGCGGGCATTGGAGTGCGTTGATGGGTGATGCGGTCACCACAGGTGCCGCCTTGGCAGGCCCTGGCGAATTCTCACTGATGGCGCTGTTCCTGCAGTCCCACATCGTGGTGAAGATCGTGATGATCGGTCTTTTCCTGTCCTCGCTGTGGTGCTGGGCGATCATCCTGTTCAAGTGGTTCAGCTTTCGCCGTCTGCGCAGGCGCATTGCCGTGTTTGAGGACGAGTTCTGGTCCGGCCAGTCGCTCGAGGAGCTTTATCGCAAGCAGGCAGGCCGCGGGACGGAAGGGTTGTCGGCCATCTTCGTTGCCGCCATGCGTGAGTGGAAACGCAGCCATGAAGGGGCAAAGCCTGCCCTTGCCTCCCTCGCCCAGCGCATCGACAGGGTGATGACCATGACCCTTGCCCGGGAGGGGGAGGAGCTTGAAAAAGGCCTTATGGTGCTCGCCTCCACAGGCTCTGCGGCCCCGTTTATCGGCCTTTTCGGCACCGTTTGGGGAATCATGAGTTCCTTCCAGGCAATCGCGGCGTCGGAAAGCACCAACCTTGCCGTTGTGGCGCCAGGCATTGCCGAAGCGCTTCTTGCCACGGCTTTGGGCCTTCTCGCCGCCATTCCCGCCACAATTTTCTACAACAAGCTTGCCGCTGACGTTGCCCGCCTGACCCAGCGTATGGAGGGTTTTGCGGACGAGTTTCTCGCGATCCTGTCACGCGAGATCGACGAGCGGATCTGACCGTGGAGCCATTGGCGATGTGTATGCGTACCGCCCGCTTCATCTTCAGCCCCTTTGCCGACCGGCCCCCGACGGGCGGGGTGGCCTAGATGGGCATGTCCTCAGGAGGGGGCCCCGGCCTTGGCGGCAGCCGCAGGCGCCGCAGCCGGTTTCAGCCCATGAGCGAGATCAACGTCACGCCCTTCGTGGATGTGATGCTGGTGCTCCTCATCATCTTCATGGTGTCGGCACCCTTGTTGACGGTGGGCGTTCCCATCGACCTTCCAAGGACCGCGGCAAAACCCCTTGAGGGCGATGTGGACCCCCTCACCATCACCATCGATGCGGACGGGCAGGTCTACCTTCAGGAAAACGAGATCGCCATCGACACGTTGATTGCGCGACTGGAGGCCATCGCCGAGGCAGGGTATGAGGAGCGCATCCTTGTGCGCGGCGACGCGCAGTCCGACTACGGCCAGATCATGCAAGTGATGGGGCGGCTCAATCGTGCAGGGTTCAACAGGATTGGCCTTGTGACCGTGGAGGACGGTGGCTGAGATGCGCGCAGCGCTCATCATCTCAGCGCTGTTTCATTTCGCGATCGTGGCGGCGGCCATCGTCTCGCTGCCGCAGGCGGACCCGTTTTCCACCCCTGCGGTGGTGGCGCTGCCTGTGGAACTGGTGACGATCTCTGAGGAGACCGACCTCACCCTCGGCAATCCCGACGCGACGGAGGTGGTGGAGGAGGCAGCTCCGGAAACGGTGGAGGCCGACGGCCCGCCTGAGGAAATGCCAGGCGCCACCGACCGCGAGGGCGACACCATCGCCACCGACGAAAACGCTGTGGAAAGCGCCGCCGAATCCCTCGCGCCAGAACCTTCCGGCACGCCTGAGACCGTGGAGCCCGAGGCGGACGACACCGCACAGACTGAAGTTGCCTCGGGCTCAACGGTCTCAGGCGTGCCGGAAGGTTCTGGCGCGAGGGATTCGGCGGCGCTTTCCACAGCGTTTTCGTCAGTGGCGATGGTGTCGCCCTCACGGTCGGTGGCGCCAGGCATCTCCTCAGGCGGGCCGTCGGCCTCCACCGTTTCCGGAGCTGCCTCCTCCACCACCTCCGTCGCGTCGGGATTGCCGAGGGTGAGGTCGGTCTCCTCAGAGATCGTCACCAGTTCCACAGG
>JBCDCF010000416.1:0-4166 GCA_039182345.1 Pseudomonadota bacterium | reverse complement strand
GTTCTCCGCCACATTGCCGCCGATGGAGCAGGCGATCTGCGAGGACGGGTCGGGGGCATAATAAAAGCCTTCGTGGGACACCGCCTGGGTGATGGCAAGGTTCGTCACCCCCGGCTGGACGGTGGCTGTACGATTGTCGAAATCGATGTCGAGCACGCGGTTGAACTTCATCATCGACAAGAGCACGCCGTCGCCCAGCGGCAGCGCACCGCCAGAAAGGCTGGTGCCGGCCCCACGGGGGACAACGCGCACACCGTTCTCACTGCAATATTTGAGGACCTGTGCCACCTGTTCCACCGTCTCCGGCAGCACCACCACCAGGGGCATTTGCTTGTAGGCGGTGAGACCATCGGTCTCGTAGGTGCGCATTCCCGTCTCGTCATCCACCACGCCCTCGCCAGGCACGATGGCGCGCAGTGCCGCGACAATCTCCGCACGGCGGGACAGCGTCTCCTGCTTGAGCGCAGGCATGGCTAGGCCGGACATGGCAGTCTCCCCACGGTAAACGCACCAAAGATCTCCTGGTGAAGCTGGCGCGCGAGGGCGTAAAACGCAACCGCCGCCGTGTGCGAAGGGAGGAGGGCGATGATCACGCTGAGGCCTGCAACACCGTCCGACGCGCCCCACCTGAGGCGTTGGGACAAGGACCCGGGCGTCATTGCCGCATCGGGCGAGGATGACGAGTGGCACTGGGAGGTGGAGCTTGCCCGCACCGTGGACTGGCGCGCCACCCTCATCATCGAGGAAGACGGCCGGCCTGTGGGGGTGGTGCAGATCATCGATGCGGCCCGCGAGGAGACCCATTATTGGGGCGATGGTCACGACGGATGCGCCGCCATCGACATCTGGATCGGCGCGGCTGAGGATCGCGGCAGGGGCACTGGCGCCACGGCAATGGCGCTTGCCGCCGACCACGCCTTTGCCGACCCGGCGGTGGAGGCCATCCTCATCGATCCTTTAGCGCGCAATGAAGGCGCGCGACGGTTTTACGCCCGCATCGGATACAAGGACGTGGGGCCCCGCCGCTTCGGCGATGACGACTGCATTGTCATGCGTCTTGATCGTGCCGATTGGGAGGGCCGGCCATCGGTTGCCAGCCCCTCCGCTTCAGCTTAGAAGCTGTGCATTCACAACGCACAATCGGGGCGACCATGGCGGGCGATAGCGCGAACGAAACACACGTTGACAACGGCGAACCGCCGCGGACGGACATTGCCGATCATCAAAAAACGTTTGACCGCCTGATCTCGTTGACTAAGTGGGCCATCATCGTCGTCGCCGTGATTTTGATCGGCTTGGCGTATTTTTTGTTGTGACAAGGACTGGCTCGTGAAGATTGCCGTTGCCACCGAGGCCGACGATAGCCGCATCGCCGTAACGCCGGACGTCATCAAGCGCTACGTGTCGGCGGGCGCTGAGGTGGCGGTGGAAAAAGGCGCCGGGAAGACCGCACAATTCCCCGATGACGTGCTGGCCGAAGCCGGTGCCACCATGGTGGATGGTGCGGCCGCTGCACTGGAAGGGTCCGACATCATCCTGTCCGTGCGCAGGCCAAGCCCCGAAGTGCTCGCGTCGGCCAAGAAAGGCGCGTTCCTGATTGGTGCGCTCGACCCCTACGGCGACACAGCGGACCTGCGCGCCATGGCCGAGACAGGCGTCAGCGCCGTTGCCATGGAACTGATGCCCCGCATCACCCGCGCCCAGTCCATGGACATCTTGTCCAGCCAGGCGAACCTTGGCGGCTATCAGGCCGTCATCGAGGCGGCGGATGTTTATGGCCGCGCCATTCCCATGATGATGACCGCCGCAGGCACAGTGCCTGCCGCCAAGTGCTTCGTGATGGGGGCCGGCGTTGCGGGCCTTCAGGCCATTGCCACAGCGCGCCGCCTTGGTGCCGCCGTCAGCGCCACGGACGTGCGGCCTGCGGCGAAGGAACAGGTGGCCTCCCTCGGCGCCAAATTCGTGGCGGTGGAGAACGAGGAGTTCAAGCAGGCTGAGACCGCAGGCGGCTACGCCAAGGAAATGAGCGAGGACTATCGCCGCCAGCAGGCAGAGCTTGTGGCCTCGCACATTGCCAAGCAGGACATTGTCATCACCACCGCGCTGATCCCTGGCCGGCCAGCGCCAAAGCTCATCAGCGGCGACATGGTGGCCAGCATGACCCCAGGCTCCGTCATCGTCGACCTTGCCGTTGAGCGTGGCGGCAACGTTGAAGGCTCCGTCGCCGGTGAGGTGGTGGAGAAGGACGGTGTCAGCATCGTCGGCTACCGCAACCTTCCAGGGCGGATTCCTGCGACGGCCTCCCTCCTTTACGCCAAGAACCTCTTCACCTTCGTGGACAGCGTTCTGATGGACAAGGAGGAGAAGGCGCTGAAGCCGAAGTGGGACGATGAGCTTTTGACGGCCACTTTGCTGTCGCGCGACGGCAGCCTGGTGCATCCCGATTTTGGCGGTGAGAAGCCGCAGAGCGCGGCCTGAGGACGTAAAGCCCATGAAAGCTTATGCACAAGACGCCGCGCCGAGCGCGGCAGACACGGCAGCGGCCGTGGCCGACGCGTCGGCCGAAGCCGTGGCAGCAGCCTCTGGCGGCGCCATCGACCCGACCATCTTCCGGCTTGCCATCTTCGTTCTGGCGATTTTCGTCGGCTACTACGTTGTGTGGTCGGTGACGCCGGCGCTCCACACCCCGCTCATGAGCGTCACCAACGCCATCTCCTCGGTGATTGTGGTGGGTGCGCTTCTGGCCACAGGCGTCTCCTTCGCCGATGCGGACGGGGCGCTGTGGGCGAAGATCTTCGGCTTCATCGCGCTGATCCTCGCCAGCGTGAACATCTTTGGCGGCTTCCTGGTCACCCAGAGAATGCTTGCCATGTACAAGAAGAAGAAATGACCGGCCCCGCCTTTCCTCCCTCGGCCGACCTCACGATTCCCATCCCCGAGGACTGCACTTCCTTGAGGACGACGCAAGGGCCTGCGACCTCCTATGACCGCTAACCTCGCCGCACTGCTTTACCTCGCCTCCGCCGTCCTGTTCATCCTGGCGTTGCGCGGCCTGTCCCACCCCGAGACCTCGCGCCGCGGCAACTATATGGGCATGGCGGGGATGGCCATTGCCGCCGTCACCACGCTGCTCCTTGCCGCACCGGGCGTGCTCGGCTGGATCCTGATTGTCATCGGCATCGGCATCGGTGGCACCATCGGCGCGGTGATCGCTCGGCGGATTCCGATGACGGCGATGCCCCAGCTTGTGGCCGCTTTCCACTCGCTTGTGGGCCTTGCCGCCGTGTTCGTGGCCGCCGGTGCGCTTTATGCGCCCGAAGCCTTCGACATTGGCGTGCCCGGCAAGATCAAGGCGCTGTCGCTGGTGGAGATGGCCATTGGCGTTGCTGTGGGCGCGCTCACCTTCACGGGCTCCGTCATTGCCTTTGCCAAGCTCGACGGGCGCATGTCGGGCAAGCCCATCATGCTGCCTGGCCGGCACATCTTGAACGGGCTGATCTTCATTGGCCTCATCGCGCTGATTGTCATGTTCGTTCAGTCGAGCGACGTTTTGGAGCAGCGCTGGCTGTTCTGGGCCATCACCATCCTGGCGCTGATCCTCGGCGGGCTCATCATCATTCCCATCGGCGGCGCTGATATGCCTGTGGTGGTGTCGATGCTGAACTCCTACTCGGGTTGGGCTGCGGCAGGCATCGGCTTCACCCTCGGAAACACGGCGCTCATCATCACCGGCGCGCTTGTGGGCTCCTCTGGCGCTATCCTCTCCTACATCATGTGTAAGGGGATGAACCGGTCCTTCATCTCGGTCATCATTGGCGGCTTCGGCGGGGAAAGCGCTGGGCCTGGGGATGACCTTGGCGATCGCACGGTCAAGCAGGGTGCTGCGGAAGATGCCGCCTTCATCATGAAGAATGCCGGCTCCGTCATCATCGTGCCTGGCTACGGCATGGCGGTGGCACAGGCCCAGCATGCGCTGCGCGAAATGGTCGACGCCTTGAAGGAAGAGGGTGTGGAGGTGAAGTACGCCATCCACCCTGTGGCAGGCCGCATGCCTGGTCACATGAACGTGCTTCTGGCCGAAGCGCAGGTCCCTTACGAGGACGTGTTCGAGCTGGAGGACATCAACTCAGAATTCAGCCAGACCGACGTTGCCTTCGTCATCGGCG
>JBCDCF010000415.1:0-4184 GCA_039182345.1 Pseudomonadota bacterium | reverse complement strand
CGAGCCCTGCGGCCGACAGGGTGAAGTTGAGAAAGGCCGCCCCCGTCACCACAAGCATGATCATGGCCGTGATGCGCATGGTGCCAAGGAGCGCCTCGCGCATCATGGTGAGGGACAGCCCGCCCGACAGGCCGGCGATGACAAGGGCTGCGGCCACCCCGACGGCGGCGGCCTCCGTCGGGGTGGCAATGCCGGCATAGATGGACCCCACCACCATCGCAAACAGGAGGAGGATCGGCACCAGGTGGATGAGGGACAACACCATCACGCCGAGGGCGTAGTGGCGGCGCTCGCCCCCAAGCTGGGGCTTGATGGCACACAAGACGGCGGTGATGGCGCTGAAGGCGAGCGCCAGAAGGAGACCTGGGATGAGACCTGCCAGGAACAGCTGCGGGATCGAGGTTTCCGTCAAGAACCCATAAACGATGAGGTTGATGGACGGCGGGATCATGATGCCGAGGGTGCCACCCGCGGCAATGGCCCCTGAGAACAGCCGCGGGTCGTAGCCGAGCTTTTCGGCCTGGGGCATGGCCACCGTCGCCACCGTTGCAGCGGTCGCCACGGAAGAGCCTGAGGTGGCCGAGAACAGCGTCGCCGTCCCGATATTGGCGTGGATGAGGCCGCCGGGGAGCCACGACACCCACTTGTCGAGGGCGCTATAGGTGCGTGCAGCAACGCCGCCGCGCACCAAGATCTCTCCCAAGAGAACGAAGAGGGGAATGGCGATGAGGGTTGCCGAGTTCATGGACGACCAGACCATCTGCCCCAGCCCGCGCAGGAGCGGGAAGGTGCTGTAGAACTGGTCGACGCCGATCCCCAAAAGGAACAGGACGATCCCGACGGGGATCGACAGCGCCAAGAGGCCGAGAAGGCCGGCTGCGACGGCGCCGATCATGACGGCTCACCCGGTGGGCCGATGGCCTCTTCCGCCAGCGGGGCCTGACCGCGCAGGATCAAGCCTGCCGCAATCAGTGTCAGGACCACGGCCATGAGCGCAAACCACACAAGGCCCCCCAGCCAGAAGGCCTGGGGGATCCACAGGGGTGTCTCCAAAGGCGTGTTGGCGCGCGAAGCGTTGGCGATACTCTTTTCAAGCACCGGGTAGGCGCGAAAGGCCACGAGGATTGCAACGGCCGACAGCGCGATCAGCGCCACGAAGTCCAAAAACAGCCGTCCTGCCTGGGCAAGCCGGCCGCGCAATAGGTCGATGCGCACATGGGCCCGCTCCAACAGCGCATAGGACAGGCCCCAGGTGGTGACGGCCGCCATGACGTAGCCTGAAATCTCGTCCGTGCCGCCAAGGGAGTTGCCGGCCTGGCGCAGGCTGATTTCCAGGATGATGAAGGCCGCGCACAGCAAGACCGCGCTGCCAGCCACAAGGGCGACAGCGCGGTTGAGGCTGCGCATCAGGCGAAGGGCAGCCTCAGCCATGGCCGTTACTGCGTCTTGACGGTGACGCCTGTCACCTTGCCGACGCTGTCATTCCAGCGGGTGGCCCACTCAGTGCCGGCCCGTTCGGCCCATGCGGGAAGCACCTCCGCCTCAAGGATGGTGCGCGCTTCGGCAAAGTCGGCATCGCTGGCTTCCACCAAGGTCATGTTGCGCGCCTCGCCAGAGGGGCATTCGCCGTTGCCGGTCAGGCAGGCAATGTCGTTGGTGAGGGCGTCCTGGGCGCTATCCCAGGCAGGGTCCTCGAAGCGCTCTTTGATGGCAGCCATGATGGCCTCTTGCTTTTCAGCGTCGAGGGCGTTCCAGCGGTCCATGTTCATGGCGGTGACGACGCTGTCCCATCCGCCAAGGGGGATCGGCAGAAGGTGGGTGGTGACCTCCCACCAGCCGGCCGAGTAGCCCGAGCCTGCGCCCGTGACGGCACAATCCACAACGCCGCGCTGAAGGGCGCCTGGCACTTCGGAGAAGGAGACGTTGATGCCTTCTGCGCCGAGCGCTTCCAGGAACTTCGTCGTCATGCGGCCGGACCCGCGGATCTTCTTGCCGGCAAGGTCGGCAATGCTGCCGATTTCAGCGTTGCAGAACACCACCTGCGGCGGATAGGGCGCAATGGCGAGGACCTTGGCGTTGAAACGGTCGCGGAAGATGTCGTCCACCATGGGGCGTGCGGCATCCACCATGGCGCGGGCTTCGGCGGCTGTGGTGGCGATGAGGGGAACGTCCAGCCCTTCAAGCTCGGGCGCATCTGCAACGGCGTAGTCGGCAACCGTCATTGCCACATCGTAGACCCCGTCGCCCAACAGGCGATAGATGTCGCCAAGGCCAAGGCCCATCTGGTCGTGGGTGGTCAGCTGCGCGGTGACGCCGCCGTCGGTGGCGGCGGGGAGCGCCTCGGTCCAGAACGGCGCTTCGTATTGTTTGTGGAGCGGCAGGCCGGACCAGCTCCCCACCACCGAAAGCTCTTCGGCGGCGAGGGGGCTTGCGGCGAGCGCGGCGACGGCCGCGGCGGTCATCAATCGTTTCATGAAGGGCTCCCTTGTGTGTGTTGGTAGACGGGGATGTCCGCCGTCTCCGCGATATCGGTGATGAGCATGTGGCCCGGCACATGGGTGATGCAGATCTCGGGCCGCGCGTTGAGGATGACGTTCTGGGGCGTGACGCCGCAGGCCCAGAACACGGGGACCTCGCCGGCGTCGATGGGGGTGGGGTCGCCATAGTCCGGCCGGTCGATCCGGTCGATGCCGATGGCGGACGGATCGCCCACATGGATGGGGGCGCCGTGGGCAAGGGGAAAGGCGCGGCAGATCTCAACCGTGCGGTCCACCTCTTCGACTTTGATGGGCCGCATGGAGACCACCATCGTGCCCGTAAACGGCCCTGCCGGCACCAAGGGACGGTTGGTGCGGTACATGGCAACGGTGGTGTCACGGTCGATGTGACGCATGTGAATGCCTGCAGCCTGGAGGGCGTGCTCGAACGTGAAGGAACAGCCGAGAGCAACGGCCACGAAATCATCCCGCCACAGGGCCTTGATGTCACCAACGTCGTCAACATGGGCGCCGTTGCGAAACACCCTGTAGCGGGGCACATCAGTGCGCACATCAATGGCGTCGCCAAGGGTGGCGAGCATGGGGTCGCCCGTATCGCTCACCCCAACGACAGGGCAGGGCTTGGGGTTGCGCTGGCAGAACCTTAGAAAATCAAGGGCGTAGACAGAGGGCAGGATGGCGAGATTGGCTTGAAGAAAGCCTTTGGCAAGCCCTGCGGTATGGCGTTCGTAGGCGCCGGTGCGGATGGCATCGCGCACGGCGGCAAGGTCGGCTCGGACAAGATCATCGTGGGTGGCTGTCATAGGCGGGGCGGAGGGTCGGTCAGCTAAGCCATCAAGTCAAATCGCGAATCTCTGTCAGTTTCGATCAACTTTCTTGATCACCCAGCGATGCGTGGTGCCAGGTTTCGGCCGTGGTGCGGGCAATGTGGGCGCACCGCTCGGCAATGGCATTGCGCGGTTCGGCGGAAAAGGAGGCGGTGAAGGCCAAAGGGGAGGGGCACCAGCCAGGGTCGAACCGTTCAATTGTACCGTTGGCGATGGCCTCGGTGGCAAGGGTCAACGGAAACGGCCCGACGCCAATGCCCGCTGCAATCATGCGGATGGAGGCCGACAGCGATGCCGATGCATAGACCCGCGCGCCCGGTCCATATCGGCGGGCAAGTTCGTCCACCAACTCGCGATAGGGGCGTGTGTTGCGTGAGTAGGACAGGACGGGGGTGTTGGGCGCGTCAGGGGCGCCATCGCTGCCGGAGCGGCGCAGCCACGCAAGCTCGAAAGACGGCAGAGGGATGTTGGTGATCCTGTAGTCGGACACAGGTCCCATCAAAAGCGCAAGATCCAGCTGGCGGGTGAGCAGCGCTTCACGAAGGTTGACGGAGATGTCGACGGTGAGGTCTAGGATCAGCCGCGGAAACTCTTGGGCGAGGACTTGCAGGAAGTCGGGCAGCCAGGATTGGGCGATGGTTTCGGCCGCGCCAATGCGCATCAGCCCGTCCACCTCAGCCTCATTGGCGACGCGGCTGACGATCTCCTCTTCCACGAAGACGATCTGCTCAGCAAAGCGCAGGAGCAGCGCCCCTTTGTTGGTGAGGCTGACGCCGCGGGCCGCTCGCACGAACACTGGCGTTTTGCGCCGCTCTTCCAGCGCGGCGAGGCGGTCGGAGATGGCGGGTTGGGAGCTGTT
>JBCDCF010000414.1:0-4188 GCA_039182345.1 Pseudomonadota bacterium | reverse complement strand
GTCATGCGCTGGTCGGCCAGGGGGATGGCTTGCACGCAAACCTCCCGCACCTTGGGGTGCTCTGCCAGGGCGAGCTCAATCTCCAAGGGATAGACCCATTGGCCCGAGACCTTCACAAGATCATCGGCCCGACCTTTAAAGAAGAAGTTGCCATCGTCGTCGCAGGTGAAGCGGTCTCCCGTCACGACCCAACCGTCTCGCATGGTCTCTGCGGTCTTCTCCGGGCGGTTCCAATAGTATTGCGCGCCGGAGAGCCCGCAGACCTCCATGATGCCTTCGTCGCCGGGCGCCACCTCGCCTCCGTCGTGGCCCACAAGCCTCACCGCATAGCCGGGCACGACGCGGCCGGCGGACCCTGGCTTCTGCACCACCTCGTCATTGGACAAGTAGATGTGCAGCATCTCAGTGGACCCGAGCCCTTCCACGATGGAATGGCCGAAACGTTTTCGCCAGCTTTGCGCCACCTCGCTCGACAGCACCTCGGCGGCGGAAAGGCAGAGTCGAACGGACGACAGGTCTGCCTCCTCCACCATCGGATGGTTCATGAGCGCGGTGTACACGGTGGGGAGGCCAAACAGCACCGTTGGGCGGTGCGCAGCGATGGTCTCAAAGCTGCGCTCAGGCGTCGGCCGGCCGGATAGTAGAACCGATGAGGCGCCAACGCTCATGGGGAATGATACGGCATTGCCGAAACCGTAGGCAAAGTAGATCTTCGGCACCGAAAAGCAGATGTCGTCAGCGGTCAGCTTCAACACATGCCGGCTGTAGGTGTGGGCGGTGTAGGCGGCGTCCTCATGCTTGTGCACCACGCCCTTGGGCCGTCCGGTGGAGCCGGAGGAATACATCCAGAACGCCATGTCGGTGCGCTCTGTCGGCGCCTCGTCCAAATGGGGCGATGCAGCCTTCACCGCCTCGCTGTCGTTCACCAGCACAGGAAGGTCTAAGGCTTCGAGGTGACTGGCGAGGGAGCGGCTGACCATCGCCGCCTTGGCGTCACTGTCGGCGCGAAAGAAGGTCAACAACTCCGTCGGCGATTGAATGTTGATGAGGAGCGGTACGAGGCCGGCCCGCATGGCCCCCATGATGGCCGCCGGATAGGCAGGCTCATCGTCCATCAAGAGCAACACCCTGTCGCCCGACCGGCAACCCGTCGCGAGAAACGCATTGCCGATGCGGGCTGCCAGCGCCGCCAACGCCCCGTAGGTGAGCGTTCCGGAGGCATGGTGCACAGCCGGACGGGCGGCATTGTCGGCCAGGTTGTCCCACAGAAGACGCGAGGCGTTGTAGCGCTGTGGCAGGTCGAACCCCACCGCGGCGGCCAAGGCGGCCCTTCGATCCGTCACGCGGCGCTCTCCAGAGCAACGCCATGCCGGGCCAGCGCCGCGGTGAAGTGGGGAGAGAGCGCGCGCAGACGATCCATGTTGAGCCGGCCAGCGCGCAAGATGTAGGCAAGTGCAAACGGCCAGGGCTCCAGCTGCATGTGCCGGCCAAAATCATCATACCAGTCCGATGACTGACGGGCCGCGGCGACGAGCTTGGCAAGCACAGGCGCCCGTGTGGACTGATAGGCCGGCAAGGCACGCCCGACATCCCAGTCCTCAGCTTTCAGCGCGTTGACGAGTGCAATCACATCTTCCATGGCAAGGCGTGTGCCTGACCCGATGGAGAAGTGGGCGGTGTGCAGCGCATCCCCCACAAGGACCTTGTTGCCGTCATGCCAGTCTTGGCAGGAGAGGTTCGGAAACTGTCGCCAGTGTGAGTTGTTGGCGATCAGTTGTGCCCCCTCAAGCACATCGGCGAAGATGTCTTCGCAAGCGGCACGATAGGCTGGTTCGCTCATGTCGCCGAAGCCACTGTTGCGAAATGTGTCTTCGGCAAGCTCAATAATGAATGTCGCACGCCCTGGTGCGTACGAGTAATGGTGCGCATTCATCGGACCAAAATCTGAAGCGACAAAGGTTTGGGTGAGCGCATCGAACCCGCGGTTGGTGCCGTACCAGACAAACCGGTTGGTCTGGTGGCTGAGGCTCTCGCCGAACGCGCCGCTCTCGCGGACTTTGGAGTTCAGCCCATCGGCACCGATGATGAGATCGGCGGTGATGGCATCCACATCATCCACGCGCGTCTCATATCGGGGGTGGAGGCCCAAGCGCGCCGCGCGTTCTTGGAGACGCTGAATCAGTTCAAGCCGCCCGATCCCGGCAAATCCGATGCCGTCAATGACGATCCTCTCACCCTTGTGCACCAGGTGAATGTCGGACCAGCGCGCCATGTGCGGCTCGATCAGATCGGCGGTCTCAGGATCGTCCTTGCGCAGGAAAGCCAGTGCGTCGTCGGAGAACACCACACCGAAGCCGAAGGTCGCATCGGGCGCGTTCTGCTCGATGATCTCAATTTCGAGATCAGCACGCGTGCGCCTCAAGAGGATGGCGGCATAAAGCCCTGCCGGCCCGGCGCCGACGATCGTCACCTTCATCACGTCCTCCCGTCCGCGGTGAACAGCGTTTCTTTTTACGTAATTGATTACGTATTATGAAATCTGTCAACCACCAACCGAGCGGGTACGGCCTGGCCTGTGTGAAACTGCGGGCAAGCCAAAGCGAAGCGACCTGAATTTCCTCATTAATTTCAGATAGATCGACATCGGAGTTCACGCCGTCGGGCGATCTGTACGCGTCGAACCGCCGGGCGCACGCGGCCTCTGTTCGGTGAGCACGCTGCGTGCGGATGACCGAAAATGACGTGCTGAGGCGCCTCCGCAAGGTCGCGCTCTTGACATCAAGATGGCGGTGGGGAACTTCCGCCGCAGCCGACTTTTCCTTACCCGGGGGCGCTAGGGTGGTCAGAAAACCCTGGACGACGGTTACGAACCCCGATTCTTTACTTCGTTGGCCCACGAATGCCGTAGCAAGCGCTAAGCCAGCCCCGACGGCCCCACAGAGGAGAACCACGATGTCCGATGACGCCGCCACGCGCAGCAAGGGCGTTCAAAGCGTCGAAGTCGGCATCAAGATCCTCAAAGCGTTCTGCCGAACCACGGGCCCCATGTCCCTGAGCGAGATCGCCCAGGCGGTGAACATTGCGCCCGCCAAAGTGCACCGCTACCTCGCCAGCTTGGTGGAGTCGGGCATGGTCATTCACAGGCGTACAGGCAGCTATGACTTGGGGCGCTTGGCCGCAGAAGTGGGGATCGCGGCTGTCGCACGCTATGACGTGGTGAACCGCGCTGCCGACGCGCTCCCCGACCTCGTGGAAGAAACCGCCTGCACGGCCATGCTTTCGGTCTGGGGCTCCCAAGGGCCGACGGTCGTGCGATGGGAGCGATCAAGCCCGCCTCTGGTCACCGCGCTGGGCGTTGGAACCGTGCTCCCCCTCACCACCTCGGCCACAGGCCTTGCCTTCCTCAGTTGGAGCCCTGACCGCCTGGTGCGCGATCTGGTGCCTGAGGCGGACCTTGAAGCCACTCAGCTTCGCCAGGTGGACATTCGTGCACGCGGCATTGCGGACGCCAACGAAACCTTCATTCCGGGTCTTTATGCGCTTGCGGCACCAGTCCTTGACTTGCAGGGCCAAGCTGAAGCGGTGGTGACCCTTGTCTCGACCTCGCGCGATATCATGGCGGAGGACTCAATCGCCCGCCGCGCCCTCACAAAGACCTTTCCGGCATCGGACACGGCCGTACCGGGCCGTGCCATCGCCTAATCCCCAAACGCTGACTGGCGGCACAAGGCGCGTCCAGCTAGCCTTGCGAACATGGCGCGATCAGCGGACACACCCAAGGACAAGGCGAAGGCGGGCGATGGCCAAGGGGTCCAGTCCGTGGAGGTCAGTGGCACGGTTTTGTCGGCGCTACAGGCCCTTGGCGGCTCGGCAAGTCTTGGCGAAATTGCCGAAGGTGCGGGCCTGCACCGCGGCAAGATCCACCGCTACCTGACGAGCCTGGTGCGCACCGGCCTCGTGGAGCAAAACAAGGCGAGCGGCCACTATGAGCTGGGGCCCCTCGCCCTGTCGCTGGGTCTGACGGCGTTGCGGCGGCAAAATCCCATTGCAAGCGCCAGCCAAAAGCTTGCCCTGTTGCGCGATGAGACCGATCAGTCGGCGACCCTTGCCGTTTGGGGGCAAACAGGTCCCGTGGTCGTCGCCCTTGAGCCTGCGCGCAGACCGGTGAGCATGAATGTGCGCATCGGG
>JBCDCF010000413.1:0-4196 GCA_039182345.1 Pseudomonadota bacterium | reverse complement strand
GAATGTACGTCTCGGTGGGTGGCAAGCGTGTGTACACGTGGGCCGTGTCCACAGGTAAGCGCGGGTATCGCACCCCGACCGGCAACTATCGGCCGACGCGGATGCACCGCAAATACTTCTCGCGGAAGTACCATGGTTCGCCCATGCCCCACTCCATCTTCTTCCGCGGCGGGTATGCCATTCACGGCACCTACTACACCAAGGCTTTGGGCCGCCCCGCCTCGCACGGGTGTGTGCGCCTGGCGCCGGGCAATGCCCGCAAACTTTACAACCTTGTGCGCAAGCACGGCCGCGGCGCCACCCGCATCCGCGTGCGTCACTAAAAGGGCAGCGCCCGTTCAGGCGCACCCTCTCCCGCGGCGGGTCCAACCGGATCCGCGCAGGCCTTAAAAAGGGCGGCACAAGCCGCCCTTTTTCGTTACCGAACGAGGGTCCACACCCTAAACGGCGCCCTGGCTCGGGATGTTGATGATCTCGCCGCAATGCTTGCAGTGGACGGCATCGATGTCGTGCCGCTCCAGCCCGCAGCGCGGACACTCGTAGGAGAACTTTGCCGGACGGAACACGGCCTGGATCAAGCGCAGGAACAGCCCGACCCCAAACACCATGATGCCGATGGCAAGGACACGCCCCCACGGGCCGATGGCGGTGATATCGCCGAACCCCGTGGTCGTCAGCGTGGCGATGGTGAAGTAAAGGGCGTCGAGGAACGAGCCGACGGCAGGGTTGTGGGGCCCCTCCACCACAAACACCAACGCCGTGGTGATGAACACGAACACGAACAGGTTAAGGCCCGACTCAATCACCTCCTCGTGCTTCCTGAACCACGGGAAGTCCACCCGCAACTCAGCCAGGAGCCTGTAGGAGCGCAACACGCGCAGCATCCTGAGGACGCGCGCCATATCAAGGTTCGGCACGAGCGCTGAGCCAAACAGCGCCACAATCACCACAAGATCGATGACAAAGCCCGGCCGCGCCACCATCGCCCAAGGCCGCGGGGAGATGGCAAGGCGGGTGACAAGGTCGGCCGCCAGCACCACGCCGATGGCAATGTCCACCACCTGATATTGCGCCGACGTCCCCGTGAAGGTGGTGACGATGAAGAACGTGATCACCACCACGTCGAACACCAGCACCCCATAACGAAAGCGCCGGGCGGCCGGTGAGGAGCCGTAGTAGAACTCCCGCAAGAGCGCCGGCAGGCTGCGGCGTTTCTCCTCGCCCGCCTCGGCGTCAGTGTCGGCGCCGGCGCGGTCCGCCTTGTCGGTGTTGTGCTCGGCCATGGCTCGCTCCCCTCAGCGGCCGGCAACACTGCCCTTGGCTCACGCCTGCGGCAAGGCGGCGTTTGACGATGCCGTCAATCGACACGGCCGCGAGGCAGGCAACGCTTATGGCCGTTCCCAATGTCCATTGATGAGGTTAATGTCCGCCCATTCCTTAAGGGGGACATTTGTAATGCTCACGATTGGTCAGTCCGTGACACACCTTGCGTATAAGGCCGCGTCTGCCGCGGCACTCTTGTTCATCGCAGCTTTCCTGACAGTTTTGCCCGCCGCCGCCGATCGCGCGCTGGAGCGGCTCGACAACACCGACATTCCCGGCGGTGACTACCGCACCCTGCGTAGCGTGCCCTTGTCGCAGTGCGAGAGCGCATGCCTTGCCGACAATCAGTGCCGCGCCTTCACCTATAACGAGCGCGCGCGCTGGTGCTTTTTGAAAAACCAGGCGGGCGAACGCGCCCCGTATCAAGGCGCGACCTCCGCCGTTGTGGTGGACACGGGTGGCCCCGAGCCCCTGCCGCTGCCTGATCTTGCGTTCCTGCCCGCCGACCTTGCCATTGAAGCCAATCGGCTCGAGGCGCAGGTGGCTGCTGCCCGGCGCAACAACACCAAAGTGGGCGCTGTGACGCCTGCGGCCGCCGACACCCTCACCACCGCGCGCACCGATGAGTGGTTGGAATTCGCCCGCACCCTCCTCACCACAGAATACCCGCGCTACGCGGACCGCCAGCAGGCCATCCGCGCGGCAGGGGCTGCGGCCTATTTGGGCGTGCGCGATGCAAGGACACCCCAGGAGCAAGGCCGCGCCCTTGCCGTGGTCTCCGCAGCGATGGAAGCGCAGGGCCTGTTTCGCCCGGCCATCGACGCCTCGCAGGCAAGCCTCAGCCTTGCCCTGTCGCGCAGCGAGCAGGACAGATTGCAGCGCCTTCGCGCCCAGCACGGCTTTCGCGTCCTCGACTATTCGGTGGATTCAGAGGCGCGCAACCCGCGTCTGTGCATCCAATTCTCTGAGCCCATCAGGGGCGATGCTGCCGACGTGGAACGCTTCGTGGATGTGGATGTGATTGCCGCGCCCACTGTCTCCGTGGAGAACCAGCAGCTGTGCGTGGAAGGCCTGGAGCATGGCGCGCGTTACCAGGTGCGCGTGCGCGAGGGGCTCGACTCCACCGTCGGCGAGGCGCTGATCCAGCCCGCCGACATCCGCATTTATGTGCGCGACCGGTCCGCCCAGGCGCGCTTTGAATCCAACCGCTACGTGTTGCCTGCCGGCAGCCGCGGCATCCCCGTCACCACCATCAACACCGACAGCCTCGACATGCGGCTCTACCGCATCAACGACCGCAACCTTGCCGAAGTGGTCCGCAAAGGCGACTTCAAGCGCCAGCTCTACAGCTACGAGGTCGGCCAGATTGCCGAGGAGAGCGGTGCGGAGGCCTGGAAGGGCACCATGGCGGTGGACTCCGTGTTGAACCAAGAGGTCACCACACTCTTCCCCGTCAACGAGGTGATCGGCACCGTCGACCCCGGCGTTTACGTGTTGACAGGCGTGCCGAGCGAACTTGCCAACAAAGGCGGCTCCATTGCCACCCAATGGTTCGTGATCTCGGACCTTGGCCTGTCCACCTTCTCGGGCGGCGACACGGTGGACGTGTTCGTGCGCTCGTTGAAGTCGGCAACGCCCACTGAAGGCGTGGAGGTCACCCTCCTTGCCCGCAATGACGAGGTCTTGGCCCGCGGCGTGTCGGATGCAGACGGCCACGCCCGCCTCATCTCCTCAGCGCCGGTGCGTGGGGGCCAGCGGCCCGCCGTCGTCACCGCCCGCAGCGGTGAGGACGACTATGCGTTCATCTCCCTCGCCGGCGCAGCGTTCGAGCTGACCGACCGCGGGGTGGAAGGGCGCACCGCGCCTGGGCCAGTGGATGCCTTCCTCACCCCCGAACGCGGCGTCTACCGTGCCGGTGAGACGGTGCACCTCACCGTTCTGGTGCGTGACGACAACGCGATGGCGCTCAATGACATGCCGGTCACGCTCAAAGTGGTTCGGCCCGATGGTGTGGTGTCCCGCACCATCCTTGCCCGCGCCGATTCTGCCGGCGGGCTCGCCCAAGACGTGCCGCTCACCTTGAATGCCGCCACAGGCACCTGGCAGGTCACAGCCCATATCGACCCCGAAGGCCCTGCCGTCGGCGCAACCACCTTCCTGGTGGAAGACTTTGTGCCCCAGAGGATCGAGGTGGACCTGTCCACCGACGAGGTGGCCGCCGCTGCAGGCACCACCGTGGAGATGGACGTCAAAGCCGACTTCCTGTACGGGGCCCCCGCCTCCGACATGATGATCGAGGGCACCGTCACCCTGCGCCAGGCGAAGACCATCGAGGGGTATGACGGCTACACCTTCGGCCTCGACACCGAGCCGTTGCGCCCGGCCCGCAGCCCGCTTTTCAACCTGCCGCGCACGGGGCCCGACGGCCGCGCCACCATTGCCGTTCCCATCAGCGATGTGGCCGATGTGACCGGCGCCGTGGAAGCGCTGGTGGCCATCAGCGTGCGCGAGCCAGGCGGCCGCCAAGTGGGCGACAGCCTCACCCTCCCCGTCCTCACCGACAATGCGATGATCGGCATCAAGCCGCGCTTTGACGGCAGCGTCGGCGAAGGGGCCGCGGCGGGCTTTGACATCATCGCCCTCAACGCTGCCCGCCAGCGCACCATCGTGACCGGCGCGGAGTGGACGCTCACCCGCATTGAGCGAAACTTCCAATGGTACCGCCGCAACGACCGCTGGTTCTACGAATCGGTGGAGCGGCTGGAGCGGGTGGACAACGGCACCCTCGACATTCCCGCCGAGGGCACCGCATCCCTGTCCCTGCCGGTCACCTGGGGCCGCTACAGGCTTGAGGTGATCGACCCGCGCAACGG
>JBCDCF010000412.1:0-4196 GCA_039182345.1 Pseudomonadota bacterium | reverse complement strand
TTTCGCCTTCAAAGGCCTGAGAGGGGGTAGGATGGACGTTGCGGTTCTTGGCGGAGGGAACGGCGCCCATGCGGCGGCCGTCGACATCACCTTGCGTGGGTGTTCGGTGCGCTACTGGCGGCGGGACGGGGCCGCCCTTCAGCCGACGCGCGCTGCGGGCGGGATCGGCCTGACGGATTTTGAAGGCCATCGTCTGGTGCCCATTGCCACCATCACCGATGACCTTGGTGCCGCCGTGCGCGGGGCAAAACTCATCGTCTCACCATCGCCCGCGTTTGCCCAGGAGGACCTTGCGCAGGCGCTCGCACCCCACCTTGAGGACGGACAGGTGATCTACCTGCCGCCAGGCACCTTCGGCAGCTATGTGATGATGAAGGCGATCCGCCAGGCGGGCTCCAAGGCCGATATTGCCATTGCCGAGACAGGCACTTTGCCGTGGCTGTGCCGCAAGCGCGGGCCCAATGAGATTGCCATCACCACCCGAGCCACGCGCCTTCCGACGGGGGTCTTTCCCACCCGCCACTATGGGGCAGCGCTCGATGCCATCAGCACGGCCTTTCCCGGCGCCATAGAGCCTGTGGAGGACGCGCTGTCGGCGGCCTTGATGAATGCAGGGCCCATCATCCACCCGCCTCTCATCCACATGAATGCCGGGCCCATTGAGCATTTCGACCATTGGGACATTCACAACGAAGGCACGCAGCCCTCCATTCGCCGCGTCACCAATGCCCTTGACGGGGAGAGGATTTCTGCGCGCGAGGCCCTCGGCTACGGCGCACCGCACTTTCCCCTGGCCGACCACTATGCCGCCGATGGGGACGAGTGGATGTACGGCAACCTTGCCCACGAAAAGCTCACCGATTCAGGGGACTGGCGGGAGCGGCTCGACCTTCGCCGCCACCGCTACATGCGTGAGGATGTGGCGCTCGGCCTTGCCTTCCTCGTCTCCGTCGGCCGCTGGGCCGGCCTGCCCATGACCGTCTCGAGCGCCCTCCTTGCCCTCGGTTCAGCCGTTGCCGAGGAGGACTTTGATGAGACCGGACGCACGCTCCACACCCTCGGCCTTGCGGGTCTTGACCGCGATCATATGGCCCGCCTCCTCAAGGAGGGGATCGCCCCATGAGCGCACAGACCGTCTGCGCCCTCGGGGCAGGGCGCATGGGCCGCGGCATTGCCCACGTGTTCGCCTATGCCGGCCACCCGGTCACACTCCTTGACGCCAAGGAGCGCCCTGCGGACGAGGCGGCCCAAGTGGGCGAGGAGGCGCTCGCCGACATCAAGGCGGGTCTGACGGATCTTGCTGACCTCGGCCTGTTCGACCCCTCAAAGATCGCGGACATTGTGGCCCGCATCACCTTTCATCCGCGCAGCGAGGTGGCTGAGGCCGTGGCGGATGCGGCTGTGGTGTTTGAGGGCGTGCCTGAGGTGAAGGCGGCAAAGGCCGAGGCGTTTGGCCTTGTGGCGCCTCACCTTGGAGCCGATGCCATCCTCGCCTCCACCACCTCCACCATCCTTGTGGATGAGTTGGCAGACATGGCGGGCGCGCCGGAGCGCTTTTTGAACGCCCACTGGCTGAACCCTGCCTACCTCATTCCCCTCGTGGAGGTGAGCCCGTCGGACCGCACGGACCCTGCCACCACAGAGGCGCTGGAGAGCCTTTTGACTGCCGTCGGCAAGGTGCCTGTGCGAATGAAAGCCTCGCCAGGCTACATCGTCCCCCGCGTTCAGATGCTGGCCATGAACGAGGCTGCGCGCATTGTGGAGGAAGGGGTGGCAAGCCCTGAGGACGTGGACAAGGCGTTGATCTACGGCCTCGGCTTCCGCTTTGCCGTCCTCGGCCACCTAGAATTCATCGACTGGGGCGGCAACGACATTCTCTACCACGCCAGCCGCTACATGACCGGTGCTATGGGGGAGGAGCGTTTTGCCGCCCCTGCCATTGTTCACACCATGATGGAGGAAGGGCGCAACGGCCTGAAGGACGGCGCCGGCTTCTTCGACTATCGCAATCGCGACGTGGCCGCCTACCGCAAGTCCAGACTGAAAGCGCTGTTGGACCAGCTCCACCATGCGGGCCTGGCCAAGCCCCCTGCCTAACGTGCTTGCCGCTCAGGTTGGATCAACCCGAGCGAAGCGCAATCGCGCCAGCCATAGGAGTGAGCACGGCTTCATCCGCTCGGTTTGATTCCAACCGAGCGCATCGTGCTCTGGCACCCCAATGGGCGCCGCATGTCCCTGTTCGGCATCTCAAAACGCCAGCGTTTCCGGAAAATATCCAAAATAGTCAAATTGATTATCCATTTTGGATAAATTGACAGGTGCGCCGAGGCGGACCAACCGCGATGGTGCCGACGCACGCATAAGCACCAAGCCCTTCGCCGCCGATCATCGCGACCGGCGGGCAAGGGCCATCACCACGGGTTGGGAGGGGAAGCCATGAAAGTCACACTCGCTGCCGCAGCGGTCAGCGCCGCCGCACTGTTCGCCACAGGCGCGCTCGCCGAGACCATCACCATCGGCATCACGCAAAACAATGTGGGCGTGGACAGCTACCAGACCACCTACGAGAAGGCCTTCATCGCCGCCGCTGAGGCCGACCCCGAAGTGGATGTTGTGGTGCTTGATGCTGGCGGCGACGTTGCCCGCCAGATCGGCCAGATCCAGGACCTCATCCAGCAAAAGGTGGACGCGATGATCATCTGGCCCACCAACGGCCAGGCGGTGGTCCCCGCGGTGCGCCAAGCCCACAAAGCCGGCATTCCCGTGGTCATCACCAACTCCAAGATTGCCGATGCGGGGAACGACTTCATCGCCTCCTTCTCAGGCCCCGACAACATCACCCAAGGCCAGTATTCCGCGCAGATGATGTGCGATGCGCTGAATGGTGAAGGCCAGATCGTCCAGGTGTCGGGCCAGCCCGGCTACACCACAGCCATGGAGCGCCAGTCGGGCTTTGAGGAAGAGCTTGCCAAGGTCTGCCCCAACGTCACCATCATGGAGACCCAGCCGGCCGACTGGAACCGCGAGAAGGCCCAAAGGGTCATGGAAAACTTCCTGACCAAGTACGACTCCATCGACGGCGTCTACTCAGGCGATGACAATATGGGCGTCGGCGCCCTCAATGCGGCAAAGGCTGCCGGACGGGCCGATGGCATGATCTTCATCGGCGCCACCAACTTTGCCGTCGGCTATGAGGCGATGGGCCGTGGCGAATACTATGGCTCGGTCTACCAGTCGCCGGTGGAAGACGCCCGCAACGCGCTGAAAACGGCAAAGACCGTTGTGCAAGGCGGCGAGGTGCCGTTCCTCAACTACTTCGACACCCCGAAGATCACCAAAGAGAACATGGACCAGTTCGAAAAACCTGTTTTCTGAGCCGGAACGGGGAGGGGCGCGCGCCTCTCCCCACCCGTCGCGCAGACTGTTGGGTGGGGGACTGACCATGAAGGCAATGGTGTTTTGCGGCGGCTGGGAGGGGCATCGCCCCGAGGCTTTCCGCGTGTGGGTTGAGGACCTTCTCACCCGCGAAGGGGCCACCGTGGTGTGTCACGACACGCTCGCGCCCCTGGCTGACCCCGCCGCCATGGCCGATGTGGACCTAATCGTCCCGGTCTGGTCCTCGGCGCGATCTGCCCACCAGCCCGAGTTCGGCACCATGACAAAGGCTGAGGAGGACGGCCTCATTGCCGCTGTTGCCGGCGGCGCAGGCCTTGCCGGCTGGCACGGCCACATGGGCGATGCCTTCCGCGACAGGCCCACCTACCACTTCTTGATTGGCGGCCAGTTCGTCGCCCACCCGCCGGGCTGGCCGGACAACCCGGTCCCCTCCGACGACTTCGTGGACTACCGCGTCACCGTCACACAGCCCACCCACCCCATCATGGAGGGGATCGACAGCTTCGACCTTCATTCGGAGCAGTATTACATGCTGGTGGACCCCTCCAACGATGTGCTCGCCACCACCACCTTTTCAGGCGAGCACCTGTGGTGGATCGAGGGCACGGTGATGCCCGTGGTCTGGACGCGGCGTTGGGACAAAGGGCGCATTTTCTACGCCTCCGTCGGCCACACCGTGGAAGACCTTGAGGTCCCGGAGGTGACCGAGATCGTGCGCCGCGGCATGGGCTGGGCTGCGCGATGACGGGCCAGACCCAAGAGGCGGCCGGCGCGGCCCGGCCCGGCAGCGAATTCGTCGC